>NZ_JBIQHY010000067.1:0-14190 GCF_044508335.1 Actinomadura sp. | reverse complement strand
CCCGTGCTGCGGCTGGCCGTACTGGCCGGGCCCCGGCTGGCCGTGCTGCTCCTGCCCCTGCTGGGGCATGGGCGGACCCCACGCGTCCGGCTGCTGCTGCTGCGGCGGGCCCCACGGGTCCTGCGGCTGCGCGGGCGGGCCCGGCTGCTGGTGCTCCGGGGCCTGCTGCCCGTACGGGTCGTGGGGCTGCGGCGGCTGCCCGTACTGCCCGCCGGGCGGCGGACCGCCGTACTGGCCGCCCGGACCGGGCGGCTGAGGGACCCGCGGCTGCTGGTCGTCGTACCCGCCCGGCGCCTGCCGGTGGGCGCCGCCCCCGCCGCGCGCCAGGTTGGCCCCGCAGTTCATGCAGAGCAGGTCGCCCTGCTGGTGCGGCTCACCGCAGACAGGACAGTTCAAGGTCGCCATGACACATCCCCCGAGCGCACGCCGGCGCGGTCGAGCCTCGACGTCAGGTGCTCCATGTCACCCCTTCGCGGGATCCCGATGTAGTACACCCGCCTTCCCTCCGGCCCTTCGTCCACGGACACCTGTACTCGGGGCCCTGTTCCTTCTCCAGTCTTCCCGACGCCGGCCAGTGCCCCGTACCGTTCGCGCCCCAGCGGGGACAGCGGCACGACACGCTGGTTGGCCGACCCCCTCCAGAGTAGGGAGCCGTCGCCGGGGTGTCGCCCCCCCGGATTCAACCGGTCTACGTACGGTCCCGTGATCACGGCGTCGCACAAGTCCAGGATCTCGCGGGTCGCGCCGCTGCGGGCGAGCCGCGAGTAGACATATCCGCTGTAAACCAAGATGTCCAACTCAATCGTCTCACGGCCGGGGGTCTCCCGCCACGCGCGGACACCGCGCAGCAGGGCCGCCAGCGCGGCCGGCTGCTCGAACGGCTCACCACCGGAAATGGTCACTCCGTCCACCGGACCGGGCAGGGACGCGAGCCATCCTAAAACGGTCTCGACGGGCACCGCGCGGCGCGGGTCGGCGTCCCAGGTGTCGCGGGAGAGGCAGCCGCGGCAGTGCAGCGTGCAGCCCTGCGTCCAGATGCCCGCGCGGGTTCCGGGGCCGAGTGCGGTCACGGGGTAGTGCGCCTTGGCGAGCAGCAGCGACGGACCGGTGCCGCCCCCGCCCGTCATCGGAGGTCCAGATGGACGATGCTGCCCTCGCGCCGGACGCCCGTCACCGTGATCTTCTCGTCCGGGACGAGCTCCCGGTCGAACAGGGCGCGCGCCAGCGGGTTGACGAAGTACGACTCCAGCGCCATGCCGATGCCGCGCCCGCCCTTGTCCAGTTCCTCGGTGCACCATTCGCGGAGCGTCGACAGCGCGTCGCCCTTCACCGCGAGGGAGAGCCGGTGCTCCTCGGCGACGCGGCGGCAGATGTTCGCCAGCTGCAGGTCGAAGATCTTGTGCGCGGCGTCGCCGGAGATGAAGTCGAACACGACGATGTTGTCGCCGAACCGGTTGAGCAGCTCCGGCCGGTTGAGGACCTCGGTGAAGTGGTCGGCGACGGCGCCCTTGATGCGCTGCTCGACCTCGTCGTACGGCATCCCGGGTGTGATGTTCTGCACACGCTCGGGCGCCCCGTACGGGGACGCGTCCCGCGTCGTGAGGTCGCGTCCCGGGACGTACATCCCCAGGTTGGACGTGAAGATCAGGATGGACTCGGAGAAGTGGACGGTGTTGCCGCGCCCGTCGGTGAGCCGGCCGTCCTCCAGGATCTGCAGGAACTTGTCCAGGATCCGCGGGTGCGCCTTCTCGATCTCATCGAAGAGGATCACCCGGAACGGGTCCTCGCGGACGGCGTTGGTCAGCTCGCCGCCCGCCTCGTGCCCGACGTAGCCGGGCGGGGACCCGATCAGCCGGTCGCCGGACCCCTCGCCGGAGAACTCGCTCATGTCGAAGCGCAGGTAGGCGGACTCGTCCCCGAACACCAGCTCGGTGATCGCCTTCGCCAGCTCGGTCTTGCCGGTGCCGGTCGGACCGGCGAAGAACAGCACGCCGCGCGGCCGGCTCCCGGACCGGGTCGCCTGCGCCCCCGACAGGCCGAGCACCGCCCGCTTCAGGATGTCCAGGGTCTTGGTGACGGCCTGCGGCTGCCCGATCACCCGCTCCGGGACGCGCTTCTCGCCCTCCAGCACGCGGCGGCGCAGATGGCCGCGGCTCCACGGGTTGTCGAGCACGCCGAGCTTGTAGGTGCGGACCGCGTCCGGCAGGTCGGTGAGGCCGACGCCGCGCTCCTTCGCCAGCCGGGTCACCTCGATCATCGACTGCAGCGTGAGCCCGTCGGCCTGCTCGGCGAACGCGTCGCAGGCCGCCGCGGCCGCCTCGTCCTGCCCGATGTCGGTGACCCCGAACGCGCGGGCCAGCAGCCGCGCCGTCTCCTGCCGGTCGCCGAGATGCGGGCGCGGGATCGTGATCTCGCGGATGGTCTCGTTGTCGGTCGTCAGCCACGGCGGCAGGTCGCCGGGCCGCTCCACCAGCCAGATGATCGGGTTGTAGAGCGGCTTCGGCCGCGCGCCCGGCACCCGCACGGGCCGGGCGCTGCGCGACAGCCGCGCGCAGAACCGGAAGAAGTCGCGCTCGGCCGGCTCCAGGTCGGTCGGGGTGCGGGCGATCCGGGACGCCGAGTCGATCACGAACGCGGCGCGGACGTCCTCCTTCGGCCGGGCCACCGCCGCCAGCAGCCGCGTCAGCCCCTCCAGCGAGGGCTTCTCGTCCGCCTTGATCTTGCCGAGCAGCCGCTCGGCCGCCCGCGCCGAGTCGCCGTCGCCGGTCCCCGGGATGATCTGCAGCCCGTCGACCGGGTCGTAGACGGCCATGAAGGACGCGCCGCTGGAGCGCAGCGCCTCCCACAGCAGGGCGCGCAGCGGCAGCAGCCCGGTGGGCGCGCCGCCCTCCGCCGGCGGCGTGAGGAAGCTGTCGTACAGGTTCCCCGACAGGACGTACTGGGAGTGCACGGAGAGGGTCGCGTCCAGCTCGCGGACGAACGGCGGCCACCCCTGGAGCCGCCCCCCGAGAGTCGGCGATTCAATGCTCATCTGTGCTCCCCTGCGGTGGGGCGGCGCCCCGCGTCCCCCGGTCCGCTTCGCTCATCGCGGGCGCGCCCCCAGTCCATTCCACGTCCCCCGGCACCTCAGTTATGACGTTCGCGGTGGCGCTCGCGTTGCCCCGCGCGCGCCCTAGTCTGCCGCGGCCGCGCCGAAACGGGCAGCTCACGCACTCCGGGCTCCAGCCGCCAGGACACGTCCGAGCGGATCCCGGCGCCGGCGAGGCGCTCCCGCGCCGCCTCGAACGCCGCGCACCACTCCCGCTCCCGCTCGACGTCGACCCGCCGGTCGTCCTCGCTCTCGGCGGGCCGCTCGCGCACCATCGACGCCCGGACGTGCGCGGCGTCGTCGACCCGCATCCGGACGCTGTGGTCGGGCCAGGCGCCCTTCGTCAGCGTCACGGTGCCGTCCTCGGCGGTCAGCGTCTCGAACCCGGCGTGGACCTCGTACCCCATGTCCTCGAACGCCGCGGTGATCGAGTCGAGCACGTAGCGCCGCTCGGCCTCGGCCTGCTCGGCGGCGTCGCGCTCGGCCGCCCGCCGCCGCTCCTCCGCGCGGCGCTCCTCGGTGCGGCGGTTGGCGGCCTGGATGCGCAGCCGCACCTCCTGCAGGACGCTCTCGGCCTCCTCCGCAGTCCCGGCGCCGGAGAGCAGCGCCGCCGCCTCGGCGACCGCGCGCCGCTCCTCGTCCGCCGCGTCGGGCAGCAGCCGGGTCATGATCCTTTCGAGGTCGCGCCGCACGTCGCCGGCTTCGGCGGGCGGCGGCGCGCTCTTCCCGGCGCCGGCCGTCAGGCCCTCGGCGGGGACGGCGAACAGCTGCGCGCTGACCTGGGCGGCGAGGTGCTCGGACAGCCGCCGCTCCGCCTCGTCCAGGGCCCGGTCGGCGGCGGCGCACCAGGCGGTCAGCTCTTCGGCGCTCTGCTCCCCGGGCGTCCACTGCTCGGGCAGCGCGACGTCCGCGCCGATCTTCGCGCGCGTCTCGGCGAGCGCCGCGATGCGCGCGTTGCGCTCCACGACCTCGCGCAGCGCGCGCTCCTGGGACTCGACCTCGGCGAGCGCCGCCGCCCGTGCCTCCGCCCTGCCCGCGGCGAGCGCCGCGAGGGCCTCCGCGCCCCGCCCGGCCGCCCCGGCGCCGCGCCCGAGCAGGCGGTTCATGCCCAGGCTGAGCACCACCGCCGCGTCGAGCGCGATGTCCGCGTCGATCCCGCTGCTCAAGGAGTGCCTCCGATCGTGCGTGCCTGCCGCCAGCGGTGCAGCCGCACCCCGGCCGCCACGGCGTGCGCGGCGGAGGCGGCGATCATGAAGAGGACCCAGAGCAGGCTCGCGACGGACGTCAGCGCCGCGAGCAGGAGCAGCAGGAGCAGCAGCGGGACCGTCACGGCGATCAGCACGAGGCCGCAGCCGCGGCGCCCGGTCCGCTGCGCGGCGCCCGACATCGTCTGGGACGCCTTCGAGAACCCGCGGCCGCTCGCGCTGAGGACCCCCGACAGCATCGACCACGGGCCGTGGGGCAGGTAGTCCTTGCCCTGCACGCGCGCCAGCAGCACCTCGCCGCCGCACTGCACCGCCCAGGCGAGCAGCGACACGGCGGCCAGCGCGCCGAAGGAGAAGCCCGACGCGGAGCCGTGCAGACCGACGGACGCGGTCCCGTCGTCATCGCCGCCGCCGAACAGCGAACCGACGACCCAGCTGCCGGCGAGCCAGAAGAACAGCACGGGCAGCGTCCACAGGACCGCCTTGAGCGTGGCGGCGCCGCGCCCGGCGAGCCGCTGCCGCTCCCGCTCCGCCCGCCGGGCGCGCGACGCCTCGGCGCGCTGCTCCTCGCTGCGCCGCTCGCGCGCCCGGGACTCCGCCTCGACGACGGCCTCGGGCGCCGCGCGCGTCACCGCGAGGAGCCGCAGCGGGTCGTCGCCGGCGCCGTCCGCCATCCAGGTGAACCACGGCACCGGTTCGGACACCGCCTCGCGCGCCCGGGCCGCGCCCTCCGCGATCAGCTGGTGCGTCTCCGCCGGGCGCGCGGCCAGCGCGAGCAGCGCCAGCAGCACGGCGGGCGGCTCCTCCGCCCCGGCGTCGGGCAGCCGCCGCGCCGCGCCCGGCGGCACGGCGTCCTGCCCGCGCAGCCAGCGGACGAGGTCGTTCCACGCCGCCGCGTGGGCGCGCCACTGGTCGTCGATCCGGGCGAGCTCCCCGGCGTCCTCGAAACCGGCCAGCACGTGCAGCAGATGGTGCTCCCACAGCGCCCGGCCGATGAGGACGGCGGTGCGGTGGTCGGGGTGCCGGTGGTCGCCGGCCAGCGCGGCGAGCCCCGGAAGGTCGTCGCCGGTGACCCGGCGGCCGAGGAAGTGCGGCGGGAGCGCCGGATCCAGCCACCGGACCAGGTGCAGCAGTTTCACGTCGGGCGGCAGCCGCGTCATGAGGTAGCCGTCGATGAGACCTATGCGGCTGTCGTCCGGGATGTCCGCGAGCCATTCGCGCAGGCTCCGCCATGCCTCGCCCGACTCGCCGCGTCCGAAGAAGTACTGCGCGGCGTGGTCCCAGTTCTCGACGAGCGCGCGTGCCAGCTCGTCCCTTCGCGTGTAGCGGCGGCCCCTGAAGGGGAGGCCGTCGCCCGCCTCGGCCTGCGGGCTCTCCTCCGCGACGGGCGGCGAGCCTCCGTCCAGCCACTCCTGGACCTGCTCGCCGGACCACCTCTTGCGCGGATCGCGGGTCAGCAGCCCGCGGCACAGCGTCCGCAGCCGCGGATCGGGGACGTCGTCCGCGCCGACCGGGCGCGTCGCCAGATGGTCGACCACCACGGTCTCGCTCAGGCCCTGGAACGGCGCCCGCCCCGTCGCCAGCTCCCGGACGATCATGCCGAGCGACCACCAGTCGCGGGCCGGCGACACCTGCCCGGACAGCGACTCCGGCGCGGCGTACGCCAGCGTCCGCGACGACGACGCGAACACCACGCTCTGGTCGAGGACCTTGCTCAGCCCGAAGTCGGCGATCGCCACGCGCACCGGCTCGGTCGCCGTGACCAGCACGTTCTCGGGTTTGAGGTCCCGGTGGACGATGCCCGCGCGGTGCAGGGCCGCCAGCCCCGCCGAAAGCTGCGCCGCGATCTCGCCGACCGTCTCCGCGGGCAGCGGGCCCCGCCCCGTCAGCGCCCGCAGGTTGCCGTCCGGCACGTACGGGGTGACCTCGTAGTCGCGCCCGTCCGCGTGCCCGGTCTCCAGGATCCGCAGGACGTGCGGCGAGTCGAGCGCGGGCAGCTTCGCCCAGACGTCCCGGTCGGCGCGGTAGCCGCGGCGGAAGATCTTCACCACGTACTCGCCGCCGGCGGTGTCCCGCACCAGCAGCAGGTCCGACTCGGCGCCCTGCACCGGCAGCTCCGCGACCGTCGTGTACCGCTCGCCGAGCACCGCCGGCAGCCGCATCAGCGGATCGCCGCCGGCCGCCGTGCCGTCCCGCGTCGTCTCCGCGGCCGCCCGGGGCCCGGGAACGCGCGCGTCGTCGCGCCGCGTCGCCCCGGCGTCCCGCCGGGTGTCCCGCGGCGGCGTGCCGTCGAACTCGCCCACCAGCAGCCCCGTCTAGCTCTTGTCCTTGATGACCCGCAGATACTCGGCCTGCTTGAACCGCACCACCACCGCCTCCATCAGGATCCGGACGAACAGCATCTGGAAGAACCAGATCAGCGGTGTGGCCAGGATCAGCAGGATGGCCACCGCCCAGTAGAAGTCCATGGAGATGACCCAGATGGCGAACCCGACGATGGCCAGGCACTCAAGGGTGACCATCACCATGGACAGGACGTAGAAGACCTTGAGCAGCCTCGGGGTCACCAGCGAGTCGAAGTTGGCGTCCAGGAGGGCGGCGAGCAGGCCCTTGTCGGTCCGCTCGGGCGGAACCCATCCCTGCTGGTCGTACGGGCCCGCTCCAGGCCCGGCCGGGCCCGGCACGCGGGGGCCGGGAACGGGACCCTGCCGCCGGCCCGGCGGCGGACCGTACGGGCCTCCGGCCGGATCGGGCGCCTGCGGGCGCGGTGGGTGGCCGGGGTCCGAAGGATTCGTCATCGCCGTCGTCTCCAGTGTCGGGCCTACACACAGACTCTAGAGCCTGCGCCCGCCCCGCACCCGGAGCGGCCGCGCGGTAGGCCGGGACGGGTCGCGCGGAGTGCGCGGGCGGCGCCCGGGCGGTGCTGTACGTTGTGGGGAGGCCGCGGGTCGGCGGGACCCGGCCGTGCGCGGCGGGACCGGATCGGATGAGCGCGGCGGGTACCGGTGATGTCGGATTGGCTTCTAGTGATCGTGCCGCTGCTGCTCGGCTCGGCCCTCGCGGCCGGCGGCGTCCACCGCTACCGCACGTCCCGCGCGTTCCTCGCCGCGGCGCACCGCGTCCCGGGGATCGTCGCCGGGGTCCATCGGACGTCGACCACCGACTCCTACGAGTACTTCCCGGTGCTGCGCTTCCGCACCTTGGACGGCGCGGACATCGAGACGGTCGGTGAGACCCGGGCCGGCTCCTACGAGCTCTTCAGGCTCAAGGGCTACCAGGTCGGCGTCCTGTACGACCCGCGCGACCCGCGCAAGGCGCGCATGGACACCTCGTCCGGGCGCGCCCTCGCGGGCTCGGCCGGAATGGTGGCCGCCGGCTGCGTGTTCGCGGCCATCGGGATCGCGTCCCTGGCCGCCCACCTGGCGTGACGCGGGACGGGACGAGAGACGGTGATCGCGTTCGTGCTGCCGCCGGCGGGGTTCGCCGCCGGGCTGCTCATGGCGCCGATGGCGGCGCCGTACGTCGGCGGCGTCCCGCGCCGCCACCGGATCCTGATGGGCGCGGCCACGGCCGTCCTGTTCGGCGTGCTGGGGTGGCGGCCCGGAGCGGACCCGGTCCTCCCCGCGCTGCTGTACCTGGCCGCGGTCGGCGTCCTGCTCGGCTTCATCGACGTCGAGGTCAAGCGGTTGCCGGACCGCTTCACGCTGCCGTCCTACGGCTTGGCGGCGGCGCTGCTCGCGGTGGCCGCGCCGTTCACCGGCGACGGGCCGCAGCGGTTCGGGCACGCGCTCATCGGCATGGCCGCGCTGTTCGCGCTGTACTTCGCGCAGGCGCTCATCGTCCCGTCCGGGATCGGGATGGGGGACGTCAAACTGTCCGGCGTGCTCGGTCTCTACCTCGGCTGGTTCGGCCGGGACGCCTGGGTGCTCGGCCTCCTCGCGACCTACCTCCTCGGCGGCCTCGCCGCCGCCGGAATCATGATCGTCCGGCGGACGCGCAAGGGCGAGTTCCCTTTCGGCCCCTGCATGCTCGCGGGGGCGCTCGTCTCCGTCCTGGCGTTCGCGGCCGCCTGAGACGTCACTTGCAGAGCTTCTGGCCGCCCTTCACCCCGCCGCCGATCCTGTTGATGGCGGGCGGCGCGAGACGGACGCCGTTCGCGCCGATGACGAGCCGCACCCCGCCCTCCGGCGCCTGCGCGTCCGGGGTGAGCAGAGCGTCGGGGACCTCCCGTGCGAGCGCCGAAGCCTGCTGCTCCGCCGCCGGCGAGTAGACGAGGCGGCTCTCCGCCGCGGCGGCGCCCTTCTCGACCTTCTTCGCGACCTTGTAGCCGCGCCGCTTGAGCTGCGTGACGACCCGCTCGACCAGCTTGTCCTTGCCGCCCGCATCGACGACGGTGACGTGCACCTTGCCGGGCGCGGGCGGCGCCGGCTGGGCCTTCACCGGCTTCGCCGGCTCGGCGGGCAGCTCGCTGTCGTGCTGGATCGCCTCGAACAGCGGCTTCGCCAGCTCCTGGTTCCACTGGACGCGGTTCGGGTCCGGGGCGTAGCGCTCCACCGGGACGGTCACGAACCGCACCTGCCCGGCGCTCATCCCCTTCAGGCCGTCCGCCAGCTTCCGCATCGCCGCCAGGTCGAGGTCGTCGTCGGTGGTCATCGACTTGGTCGCGGCCTTGAGGAACTTGTACGTCTTGGCCGGATCCGTGAGGACGGAACTGCTCGTGGCCTTGTCGACGACCGACGCCATGAACTTCTGCTGCCGCTCGATCCGCTCAAGGTCGGAGCCGTTCCCGAGCGAGTAGCGGGCCCGGACGTAGCCGAGCGCCTGCTCGCCCTTCACGGTCTGCTTGCCCGCCTTCAGGTACAGCTCGGCTCGCGGGTCGTTCACGGGTTTGTCGACGCAGATCTCCACGCCGCCCAGCGCGTCCACCATCCGCTTGAACCCGGCGAAGTCCACCTGGACGAAATGGTCGATGTGGATGCCGGTGAGCGACTCCAAGGTCTTCCACGTGCACGTGGGGCCGGCATACGCGAACGCGGCGTTCAGCATCCCGAACTGCGCTGGAACGGTCCCGCCCTTCTCCTTCCTGCACTCGGGGATCTTCACCATCGAGTCGCGCGGGAAGCTGATCCCGATGGCCTGGTCGCGGTTCGGCGAGAGGTGCAGCAGGATCGTGGTGTCCGACCTCGCCCCCGACAACCCCGCCGCCGCGCCGTAGCGCGCGTTCTCGCCTTCCCGGGTGTCGGACCCGATCAGCAGGATGTTGAGCGACTTGTTCAGCTTCTTCGGCCGGTTCGTCCCGAGCTTGTCGCTGACGTGCTCCTGCTCGATGCCGCCGACGAGGTCGTGGTAGAGCCAGGCCGCCCCGCCGCCCCCGAGCAGCATGACGACGACCGCCCCGATCGCGACCCGCCGCAGCACCTTCCGGCGGCGGCCGCGCTTCCTGCCTCCACCGCCCTCACCGGCAGCGGGCGTGTCCGCGGTGGGGGAGGAGCCGCCGTCGGCTCGCTCCGCGCCCTCCTCGCCCTCCGACGCGCCGTCACTCGGATCGGAAGTAGGCCCGGCCGAGGCGGCACCCGACTCGCCGTCCTCGCCGGCGGCGGTTTCTCGTTCTTCGGAAGTTCCTCGTTCTTCGGAATCCGTACCGCCTTCGGAATCCGTACCGCCGCCGTCCTGGCCGGACTCGGCCGGAGCAGCGTCCTCGGAGTCGCCGCCGTCCGGCTTTGCGCCGCTCTGGGCGGGCTCGGGGGCTTCCGGGGCGGTGTGGGCGGCCTTGTCCCCCGCGAGATCGTCGCGGCCGGGGTCTTCGTCGCTCATAGGTCACGTCTCGGACGGGCCCCGGTGGGGGCGGGCGGTTCAGGGCGATTGATCATTCTATGGATGCGGCGGGGCGCGCGGGGAGCGGGAGCATCCCCTAGTTGGATGCTCGACGTGTCTGTTCTGTTGACAGAACCGGGAAATTGTCCGCGTCCGGATCGGGCCGTCCCGCCGTCCGACCGGCCGCCGCGGGCCGGCGGGTGATCCAGGGTGCGGCGACCGTGCGGTCATTCCGTAGCGCGCTCATCTCGATTCCGCTGTGCCATAACAACTGGTTATGGGCGGCGGACCGTGCGGCGGGCCTGGGACGGGGCTAAAGTCTGTGGTCAGGCTCACATGCGGGTCTGGCTGTTATGTATGTCACAGCTCCCGGCAGGTGGCGTAGGGTCGCTTCGCTGGAAGCGCACACGAGGCGTCACCGCCCGCTTGCGGCACCGGCCCGCGGCCGCCGGAGCGGCGGCCCCCGCCGGGACGCATGGCCACGGCTCACGGCGCGATCGCGCGATGGGGCCGGCGGCGGGGCGCGGCGCCCGCATGGTGCGCGCGGACCGTGGTACGGGGACACGACGACCCGAGCTCAGGAGAGCGATCGATGAGCACTGTGGAGGCGCCGTCCAGGACGCGCGCCCAGATCAAGGAACGAACCCTCCGCAAGGACAACTGGCGGCTGTACCCCCTCAGCATCTTCGTGATCTTCACGGCGTGGGTGGTCTACGCGACCGTGCGGGCATTCTGGGGCTCCGCGTTCTACGTGCCGCAGTACCACTACCTGACGCCGTTCTACTCGCCGTGCCTGAACGAGATCTGCAACAACGTCACGGTCGACGGGCACACCGGCGACGCGGCGGAGTTCGGGACGTTCCTCCCGGCGGGCACCCGCGGCTGGATCCCCTTCGCGGCCGTCTCGCTGCCGTTCCTGCTGCTGTTCCGGCTGACCTGCTACTACTACCGCAAGGCGTACTACCGGTCGTTCTGGGCGTCGCCGTCGGCGTGCGCCGTGAAGGAGCCGCACGGCAAGTACACCGGGGAGCGGCGCTTCCCGCTGATCGGCCAGAACCTGCACCGCTACTTCTGGATGGCGGCCGTCCTCATCTCCCTCATCAACACCTACGACGCGATCCGCGCGTTCCACGGCAAGGACGGCGGCTTCGGGATCGGGCTCGGCACCGTCATCCTGGTGGTGAACGTGATCCTGCTGTGGCTGTACACGCTGTCGTGCCACTCGTGCCGGCACATCGTCGGCGGGCGCCTGAAGAACTTCTCCAAGCACCCCCTCCGGTACCGGATGTGGGGCTGGGTGTCCAAGATCAACGAAAGCCACGGCACGTACGCGCTGATCACGCTCGGCACGCTGGTGGTGGCCGACGCGTACATCGCGCTCGTCGCGGGCGGCGCCTTCAACGACCCGCGAATCTTCAACTGAGGCCAAGGAATCATGACTGAGATCGAGAGGCACTCGTACGACGTCGTGGTGATCGGCGCCGGCGGCGCCGGGCTGCGCGCGGCGATCGAGGCGCGCCTTCAGGGCAAGAAGACCGCGATCATCTCCAAATCGCTGTTCGGCAAGGCCCACACGGTGATGGCCGAGGGCGGCGCCGCCGCCGCGATGGGCAACGTCAACGCCAACGACAACTGGCAAGTGCACTTCCGCGACACCATGCGCGGCGGCAAGTTCATGAACAGCTGGCGGATGGCGGAGCTGCACGCCAAGGAGGCCCCGGACCGCATCTGGGAGCTGGAGCTGTGGGGCGCGCTGTTCGACCGCACCAAGGACGGCAAGATCAGCCAGCGCAACTTCGGCGGGCACGAGTACCCGCGGCTGGCGCACGTCGGCGACCGGACGGGCCTTGAGCTGATCCGCACCGCCCAGCAGAAGATCGTCGCCCTCCAGCAGGAGGACAAGGCCGAGTACGGCGACTACGAGGCCAGGCTCAAGGTGTGGGCCGAGACGACCGTCACCCGCCTGCTCAAGGACGCCGACGGCAAGATCTGCGGCGCGTTCGGCTACGTCCGCGAGACCGGCAGGTTCGTCGTGTTCGAGGCGCCGGCGGTGGTGCTGGCGACCGGCGGCATCGGCAAGGCGTTCAAGGTCACCTCCAACTCGTGGGAGTACACCGGGGACGGGCACGCGCTGGCGCTGCTCGCCGGCGGGACGCTGCTGAACATGGAGTTCGTCCAGTTCCACCCGACGGGGATGGTCTGGCCGCCCTCCGTCAAGGGCATCCTCGTGACCGAGTCGGTCCGCGGCGACCGCGGCGTCCTGCGGAACTCCGAGGGCAAGCGGTTCATGTTCGACTACATCCCCGAGGTCTTCAAGGACCAGTACGCCACCACCGAGGAGGAGGGCGACCGCTGGTACGACGACCCCGACAACAACAAGCGGCCCCCTGAGCTGCTGCCCCGCGACGAGGTGGCCCGCGCGATCAACTCCGAGGTCAAGGCGGGGCGGGGATCCCCGCACGGCGGCGTGTTCCTCACCGTCGTCGACCGGATGCCGGGCGGCGCCGCCGAGATCGTCAAGCGGCTGCCGTCGATGTACCACCAGTTCAAGGAGCTGGCCGACGTCGACATCACCAAGGAGGCGATGGAGGTCGGCCCGACCTGCCACTACGTGATGGGCGGCGTGGAGGTCGACCCCGACACCGGCGCGGCGAAGGTCCCCGGCCTGTTCGCGGCGGGCGAGGTGTCCGGCGGCATGCACGGCTCCAACCGGCTCGGCGGCAACTCCCTGTCGGACCTGCTGGTCTTCGGGCGCCGCGCCGGGCTCGGCGCGGCCGAGTACGTGGACGCCCTGGCCGCGCGCCCGGCCGTCCCCGAGGCCGAGATCGAGGCGGCCGCGACCGAGGCGCTCGCGCCGTTCGAGCGGGAGGGCGGCGAGAACCCCTACGCCGTGCACGCCGAGCTGCAGCAGACGATGAACGAGCTGGTCGGCATCATCCGCCGGGAAGAGGAGCTGAAGCAGGCGCTGGAGGCGCTCGGCAAGCTCCGCGAGCGGGTCGCGAACGTGAGCGTCGAGCCGGTCGCGGTCGGCGACGGGCGCGGCTACCACCCGGGCTGGCACCTCGCGCTCGACCTGCGCAACATGCTGCTGGTGTCGGAGGCGATCGCGAAGGCGGCGCTGGAGCGGCGGGAGAGCCGCGGCGGCCACACCCGGGACGACTACCCGGCGATGTCCGCGGAGTGGCGGAAGATCAACCTGGTCTGCTCGCTGGCCGGCGACCCGGCGTCCCCGCACGTGGAGCTGACCCGGCAGCCGCTCGCCCCGATGCGCGAGGACCTCCTCGCGCTGTTCGACAACGACGAGCTGAAGAAGTACCTGACGCCCGAGGAGCTGCCGAAGGCCCTGGCCGAGGAGGTCAGGACGGAGGAGGCGGAGGCCGCCGCGGGGTCGGGTGCGACCGCCGCCGCGGACGAGGAGGAGAGCGACCGATGAGCTACGAGGCCAAGTTCCGGGTCTGGCGCGGCGACGAGGGCTCCGGTGAGCTCACCGACTACACCGTCGAGGTCAACGAGGGCGAGGTCGTCCTCGACATCATCCACCGGCTGCAGGCCACGCAGGCGCCCGACCTCGCCGTCCGGTGGAACTGCAAGGCGGGCAAGTGCGGGTCGTGCTCGGCGGAGATCAACGGCATGCCGAAGCTGATGTGCATGACGCGGATGTCGACCTTCGAGCCGGACGAGACCGTCACCGTCACCCCGATGCGGACGTTCCCCGTCATCCGCGACCTGGTGACGGACGTGTCGTACAACTACGAGAAGGCGCGGGAGATCCCGTCGTTCGACCCGGGCGACGCCGAGCCGGGCGAGCTGCGCATGCAGCAGGTGGACGTCGAGCGCTCGCAGGAGTTCCGCAAGTGCATCGAGTGCTTCCTGTGCCAGAACGTGTGCCACGTCATCCGTGACCACGAGGAGAACAAGAAGGACTACGCCGGCCCCCGCTTCCTGATGCGGATCGCGGAGCTGGAGATGCACCCGGCCGACCAGGCCGACCGGCGCAACATCGCGCAGGACGACCACGGCCTCGGCTTCTGCAACATCACCAAGTGCTGCACCGAGGTCTGCCCCGAGCACATCAAGATCACC
>NZ_JBIQHY010000199.1:0-6085 GCF_044508335.1 Actinomadura sp. | reverse complement strand
CGAACGTGACGGCGGGCGCATCCGGACGGGCCGCAGCCTGCGCCTCGAACAGCGCGGGGATGGTCGTCCGCTCGGCGTCGCGGGCGCCCTTGCCGCCCGCCCAGCGGCGCAGCAGCGTGCGGCGCTCGCCGCGGTCGAGGATCTCGGCGGCGGTGATGGGCGCGCCCGGGTCGGCGACCAGCTCGCGGACGAGGCGCTCGAAGCGGTCCGCGATCGAGGCGGCCGTCTCGGCGTCGAAGAGGTCGAGGGCGTATTCGAGCCCCGCCTCGATGCCGCCGGGTGCGCCGTCGGCGCCGTACCGCTCCTCCAGGTAGAGGGACAGGTCGTATTTGGCGGCGACCGCCGCCAGCGGCTCGGCGCCGCCGGTGAGCCCGTCGAGTTCGAGCCGGGCCTCGGGGTTGTTCTGGAACGACAGGACGACCTGGAACAGCGGGTGCCGGGCCATCGACCGCGCCGGGTTGAGCACCTCGACGAGCCGCTCGAACGGGAGGTCCTGGTGCGCGTACGCGGCCAGGTCGGTCTCCTTCACCCGGGCGATCAGCTCGCGGAACGACGGGTCGCCGGAGGTGTCGGTCCGCAGAACGAGCATGTTCACGAACATGCCGACCAGGTCGTCGAGGGCCTCGTCGGTGCGGCCCGCGACGGGCGAGCCGATCGGCACGTCCGTGCCCGCGCCGAGGCGGGTGAGCAGCGCGGCGTAGGCGGCCTGCATGACCATGAACAGGCTGGCCCCGCTCTCCCGCGCGAGGGCGAGGAGGCCGGCGTGGAGGCCGGCGTCCAACTCGAACGCGTGCGTCCCGCCCCGGTAGGACGCCTCCGCCGGGCGCGGCCGGTCGGTCGGCAGCGCGAGCTCCTCCGGCAGCCCGGCGAGCGCGTCCTTCCAGTACGCGATCTGCCGCGAGATCAAGCTCTCGGGATCGTCCTCGGAACCGAACAGCTCGCGCTGCCAGAGCGTGTAGTCGGCGTACTGGACGGGCAGCGGCGCCCACTGCGGCGCCCGCCCCTCCGCGCGGGCCGCGTAGGCGAGGAGCACGTCGCGGGCCAGCGGCGCCATCGACCAGCCGTCCGCGGCGATGTGGTGCAGGACGAGCATCAGCACGTGGGCGTCGCCGCCGAGCGCGAACAGCCGGGCGCGCAGCGGCGGCTCCACCGACAGGTCGAAGCCGCGCCCGGCCTCGGCGGCCAGCGCCGTCGGCAGCTCCGTCTCGGCGGCCTCGGCGACGTCCAGCCGGGGCCGCGCGGCGGCCGGTTCGAGGACGAGCTGCCGGGCGGTGCCGGACCGGTCCGGGAAGATCGTGCGGAGCGACTCGTGCCGCGCCACCACGTCGGCGAGCGCCTCCCGCAGCGCGTCCCGGTCGAGGGAGCCGTTGAGGCGCAGCGCGACCGGCATGTTGAACGTCGCGGACGCGCCCTCGAACCGGTTGAGGAACCAGAGCCGCTGCTGCGCGTACGACAGCGGCACGACGTCCGGGCGCTCGGCCCGCACCAGCGGCGGGCGCACGTCGCCCGCCGCGTCCGCGAGCCGCTCGGCGAGCCCGGCGGCGGTCGGCGCCTCGAACAGCGCCCGCACGGGCAGCTCCGCGCCCAGGGCGGACCTGATCTTGCTGACCAGCCGGGTGGCGGTGAGCGAGTCGCCGCCGAGGTCGAAGAACCCGTCGTCCACGCCGACCCGCGGCACGCCGAGGACCTCCGCGAACAGCCCGCACAGGATCTCCTCCTGCGGGGTGCGCGGCGCGCGGCTCGCGGCGGCGCCGGTGTCGGGCGCGGGCAGCGCGTCCCGGTCGAGCTTGCCGTGCACGTTGAGCGGCAGGGCGTCCAGGACGGTGAACGACGGGACCATGTAGTCGGGCAGCCGCTCGGCCGCGTACCGGCGGACGGCCGCGACGTCGACGTCCGGGCCGGCCAGGTACGCGGCGAGGCGCTTGTCGCCGGGCCGGTCCTCGCGGACGACCACGGCGGCCTGCGCGACGCCCGCGCATCCCGCGAGGACGTTCTCGACCTCGCCCGGCTCCACCCGGAAACCGCGGATCTTGACCTGGTCGTCGGCGCGGCCGAGGTACTGGATCGTGCCGTCGGGGAGCCGGCGGGCCAGGTCGCCGGTCCGGTACATGCGGTCGCCGGGCGGGCCGAACGGGTCGGCGACGAACCGCTCGGCGGTGAGCGCCGGACGGCGGAGGTAACCGCGCGCGAGCTGCACGCCCGCGAGGTACAGCTCGCCGGGGACGCCCGGCGGGACGGGCTGGAGCGCGCCGTCGAGCACGTACGCCCGCGTGTTCCGGTAGGGGCGGCCGACCGACGGGCGCTCGCTGCGCGCGACGACCTGGTTCATCGTGTCGATGGTCGACTCGGTCGGGCCGTAGAAGTTGCGCGCGGTGAGGCCGGGGACCGCGCGCAGCTCGGCCCACAGGCTCTCGCCGATGTCCTCGCCGCCGAGGAGGAGCTGTGCGGGCAGGTGCCGCCCGTCGCCGTCCAGCAGCCCGGCCTCGCGGAGCGACGCGAAGTGCGACGGGGTGGTGTTGACCAGGTCGATCCGGGCGCGCGCCACGTACGCCGTGTACGCCTCGACGTCGCGGCGGGTGCCGTCGTCGATGAGGTGCAGCTCGTGGCCGTACATCATCCACAGCAGGCCCATCCAGGACGTGTCGAACGAGAACGACGCCAGGTGCGCGAACCGCATGCGCCGCCCGCCGGCGGCCTCGACCGCCGGGTCGATGAACGCGCCCCGGTGCGCCTCGAAGTAGTTGAGCACCCCCACGTGCGGCACGGTCACGCCTTTGGGCCGCCCCGTCGACCCGGACGTGTAGATGACGTAGGCGGCGTTCCCGGCCCGCAGCGCCCGGACCCGCTCCGCGTCGGACGGGTCGTGCGCCGGCCGCCCGGCCGTGTCCGGGAAGTCGTGTTCGGTGATGGCGAGGGCGGGACGGGCGTCGTCCAGCATGTAGGCGATGCGGTCGGCCGGGTACTCCGGGTCGATCGGGACATAGGCGGCGCCGGCCTTCAGGACGCCGAGGATCGCGACGACGATGCGGGGGGTGCGCGGGAGGACGAGCGCGACGCGGTCCTCGGGGCCGACGCCGCGAGCGATCAGTTCGTGGGCGAGGCGGTTGGCCCGCTCGTTCAGCTCCGCGTACGTCAGGCGGGCGTCGCCGCAGACGAGGGCCGTGTCCGAGGGCGTGCGGGCGGCCTGGGCCTCGAAGAGGGCGGGGAGGGTGCCGTCCGGGACGGGGGCGGCGGTGTCGTTCCAGGCGGCCAGGGACGCCCGCTCGGCGTCGTCCGGCAGGTCGACGGCGCCGATCAGGGTGCCGGAGTCGGCGGCGAAGACCTCCAGGAACCGGCGGACGCGGGCGAGGAGCGCCTCGACGACGTGGTGCTCGTAGACGTCGGGGCGGTAGTGCAGGCGCAGCGACAGCCGGTCGCCCGGCGCGGCGACGAGCGACAGGGGGAAGTGGGTCGCGTCGTAGGAGTCGACGGAGGTGATGCGGACGCCGCCGAGGGACCCGTCCATCGTGGACGGGTCGAACGGGTAGTTCTCCAGGACCGTCATCGTGTCGAAGAGCGCGCCGCCGTGGCCCGCGACCCGCTGGATGTCGGTGAGGCCCAGGTGGTGGTGGGCGAGGAGCTCGGTCTGCTCGTCCTGGAGGCGCTCCAGGAGGGCGCCGAGCGACTCGCCGGGCCGGTGGCGGACGCGGATCGGCAGCGTGTTGATGAACAGGCCGATCATCTGCTCGATGCCCGGCAGTTCGGGCGGGCGGCCGGAGACCGTCGCGCCGAACACCACGTCGTCGCTGCCGAGGAGGCGGCCGAGGACGAGCCCCCAGGCGCCCTGCAGCACGGTGCTCAGCGTGACGCCGTGGCGGCGGGCGGCGCGGGTGAGGCGGCGGGTGGTCCGCTCGTCGAGTTCGGTACTGGTCCGCCTCGGGGGCTCCGGGGGCCGGGCGGCGGCCTCGGGCGCGACGAGGCTGGGCTCGTCCACCCCGTCCAGGGCGCGGCGCCAGGCCGCCTCGGCGGCGGTGCGGTCCTGCTGGGCGAGCCACGCCAGGTAGTTCTTGTACGGGGTGACGCGCGGCATCCCCGTGTCGTGGCCGCCCTGCATGTAGAGCAGGAACAGCTCGGTCGCGAGGATCGGCGTGGACCAGCCGTCCAGCAGGATGTGGTGGTTGGTGAAGACGAGCCGGAACCGCTCGGGTCCCATCCGGACGAGGACGAACCGCAGCAGCGGCGGCGACGTCATGTCGAAGCCGCGGGCGCGCTCGCGGGCGACGACGGCGTCGGCCTCGGCGCCCGGCGCGGTGACCTCCTCCCACGGCAGCTCGACCGTGCGCGGGATCACCTGGACGGGGCGCGACAGGTCCTCGTGCCAGAACGCGGCGCGCAGGTTCGCGTGCCGGCGCAGCAGCGTCGCGGCGGCGGTGCGCAGCGCGGCGACGTCCAGGGGGCCTTCGAGGTCGAGGACGAACTGGGCGGTGTAGACGTCGCCGTCGCCCGCGTCGAAGAGGGCGTGGAAGAAGAAACCCTGCTGCAAGGGCGACAGCGGCAGGATGTCCTCAAGGTCCCCCCGGTTCACGATTTCTGCCTCCAGGCGGTCTGCAGCTTGTCGATCTCGTGCTGGTCCAGGTCGACGAGCAGGTCGGACGGGGTGAAGCCGCCCGCGTCCCCGGCGGCGACGTCGGCGGCGAGTCCGCGCAGCGCGGCGAACCAGCCCTCGGCCAGGTCGCGCACGTCGGCGGCCTCCAGCAGGCCGCCCGGCCACGTCCAGGTCGCCGACAGCACCGGCCCGCCGGGCAGGTCGCGGGTGACGGCGTTGATCTCCAGGACGTGCGCCATGGGCATCGCCGGGTCCTCGCCCGCGGGGAGCTCCTCGGCGGCGAGCGTCCAGTCGCCGTCCCCGCCGCCGTCCGCGACGCGGCCCAGGTAGTTGAAGGCGATCTGGGCGGGCGGGGCGGCGGCCAGCTCCTCGGCGGCGTCGCCGCCGCCGTAGCGGAGCAGGCCGTAGCCGATGCCGCCGTCGGGGATGGCCCTGAGCTGCTCCTTCACCGTCTTCAGCGCGGTGCCGCCGGTCGCGCTGCCCGCGTCCAGCCGGACCGGGTGGATCGAGGTGAACCAGCCGGCGGTGCGGGAGACGTCGGCGCCGGGCACGACGTCCTCGCGGCCGTGGCCTTCGAGGTCGACGAGGACGCCGGTGCCGCGCCCGCCCCGGCGCCGCCGCCACTGGGCGACGGCGAGGGCGAGGCCGGTGAGCAGGACGTCGTTGACGCGCCCGTGGAACGCGGCCGGGACCTCGGTGAGGAGGGGCTCGGTCACGTCGGCGGGCAGGTCGAGGGTGACCGAGCGGGCGCGGCCCGCGATGTCCACGCGCGGGTCGAGCGGCCGCTCGGCGAGGTTCTGCGGCGGGCCGTCGACGATGTCGAGCCAGTCCTCCAGCTCGTCCTCGCCCCGCTCGGACGCGGTGAGCTTCTGCGCCCAGCGGCGGAACGACGTCGGGACGGGGTCGAGGTCTCCCCCGGCCCAGGCGGTGACCAGGTCGGGCAGGAGGATGCGCCAGGTCACGCCGTCCACGACGAGGTGGTGCAGGAGGACGAGGAGCCGCCCCTGCTCCTGGCCGGCGTCGAACCAGACGAGCTGCGCGACCGTCCCGGCGGCCGGGTCGAGGCGGTCGCGGGCGGCGGTGGCCTGCTCGGTGATGACGGCCTGCAGCTTGTCGGCGTCCAGGCCGGCGACGTCCACGCGGGTGACGAGGCCGGCCGCGTCGGACGAGCCGTGCGGCTGGACGACGGGCTGCCAGCCGTCGAGGCGGAGCCGCAGGATGTCGTGGTGGTCCAAGAGGGTCTGGAACGCGGCGGTCAGCCGGTCGACGCCGAGGTTCGGCGGCGTGCGCAGCAGCATCGACTGGTGGAAGCCCCGGATCAGGGCGGTGTCGCCGCCCACCCGGTCGCGCAGCCACGCGACGATCGGCGTGACGGGCACGGGCCCGACCCCGGCGCCGGGCGCCTCGGCCTCGACCCGCTCGCCCTCGCCGACCGGCTGCGCGATCGCGGCCAGTTCCTCGACGGTCTGGTGCTGGAACACCTCGCGGGGTGTGATGACC
>NZ_JBIQHY010000066.1:0-35528 GCF_044508335.1 Actinomadura sp. | reverse complement strand
CTCGTCTGAGGTGGGTGGGGTCAGCGTTCGCGCCAGGCGTTGGTTATGGGGAGGCGGCGGTCGCGGCCGAAGTTCTTCGGGGTGATCTTGGGGCCCGGCGGGTACTGGCGGCGCTTGTACTCGGCCAGGTCGACCAGGCGGATGGCGCGGTCGACCAGGGCGGGATCGTGGCCGGCCTTGATGAGGGCCTCGCGGCCCATGTCGCGTTCCACGTAGTCGGCCAGCACCGGGTCGAGGACGTTGTACTCCGGGAGGGTGTCGCGGTCGCGCTGGCCGGGGCGCAGCTCGGCGGACGGCTCCTTGACGATGATCGCCTCGGGGATGGGCTCGTGGCCGAACGGGTGCAGGAACGGCAGGTCGACGCCGGCCTGGGTGTTGCGCCAGCGGGCGAGGTCCCAGACGGTCAGCTTGAAGACGTCCTTGATGGGGGCGAAGCCGCCGGCGGAGTCGCCGTAGAGGGTGGAGTAGCCGGTGGCGAGCTCGCTCTTGTTGCCGCCGGTCAGGACGAGGTGGCCGTGCTCGTTGGAGAGGCCCATCCAGACGTTGGCGCGGATGCGGGCCTGGAGGTTCTCCGCGGCGAGGCCGTGCAGGTCAAGGTGCTTCTCGAATGCCTCCACCATGTCGGCGATGGGCACGATGCGGGAGTTGATCCCCTGGCGCTTGACGAGGTCCTCGGCGTCCACGACGGAGCCCTCCGAGGAGTAGCGGCTCGGCAGGAGGACGGCGTGCACGTTCTCCGGGCCGATCGCGTCGGAGGCGATGGTGGCGACGAGCGCCGAGTCGATGCCGCCGGAAAGGCCGAGGACCACCGAGCGGAACCCGTTCTTGCGGACGTAGTCGCGGGTGCCGAGGACGAGCGCCGCGTAGATCTCGGCGAGGTCGTCCATGGGTTCCGCGGCGGTCTGCGGCAGCACCGGGTAGGCCGGCAGCGGGTCGGGGGTGAGGACGTGCCGGTCGATGGTGATCGTGGTGCCGTCCGGGGCGTCGACCGGGGTGCGGCCGGGCTCGGCGGACGCGTCGGCGGCGGGCAGCGCGAGGTCGGCGACGAGGAGGTGCTCGACGAACTGGGGCGCGCGGGCGAGGGGAGTGCCGTCGGGGCCGACGATGACGGAGTCGCCGTCGAAGACCAGCTCGTCCTGGCCGCCGACCATGTTGACGTAGGCGAGGGCGCAGCCCGCCTCGCGGGCGCGTTCGGCGCACAGGTCGAGGCGGACGTCGTCCTTGTTGCGCTCGTACGGGGAGGCGTTGATCGACAGCAGCAGGCCCGCGCCCGAGGTGGAGGTGACGCTGACCGGGCCGCCGTCCTGCCAGAGGTCCTCGCAGATGACCGTGGCGACGTCGACCCCGTGGACGCGGACCACGGGCAGCCTGTCGCCGCGCACGAAGACGCGGTACTCGTCGAAGACGCCGTAGTTCGGCAGGTGGTGCTTCGCCGAGCGGACCAGCACCTCGCCGCCGTGCAGCCACGCGGCGGCGTCCAGCGGCGCCCCGGCGGGCTGCCCCGGGCGGACGAGCCCCACCGAGCGGCGGTCCAGGTAGCCGGTGACGACGGGCAGGCCGCCGAGGCCCTCGTCGGCGAGCCGGCGGGCGAGCCTGTCCAGCGCCCGGCGGCACGCCTCGACGAAGGACGCGCGCAGCGCGAGGTCCTCCACCGGGTAGCCGGTCAGCATCATCTCGGGGAAGGCCACCAGGTGCGCGCCCGCGTCGGCGGCGCGCCGGCTCCATTCCACGATCAGGTCGGCGTTGCCGTCGAGCTCGCCGACGGTCGGGTTCACCTGCGCGAGCGCGATCCTGAGCTGTGCCACGTTCCCAGAGTAGAACGCCGGAGGCGGTTTCGTCACTTTGACGAGAAGTGCGCGCCGAGCGCGGCGGCGTGCCGGCGCCTGATCGCGGGGGCCAGGGCGAGCAGCGCCGCCGCCGCGGCCAGCGCCAGGCCCGCGCAGGTCAGCCACAGTGCGGGTGCCCCGCCGCGGCCGAGCAGCTGGGTGCCGCCGAGGGGCGCCAGCAGGAAGCCGCCCGACCACGCCATCCCGTACAGGCCGCCGTACCGGCCGCGCAGGTCGGGGGGCGCCAGGTCCGCGACGACCGCCTGCAGGACGGACGCCGCGGTGATCTCCCCGAGCGTCCACACCAGGATCGTCGCGGTGTAGGCGAGCACCGTGGAGGCGAGCGAGGTCAGGCCGTAGCCCGTGCCGACCAGGATGAAGCCGGCGACCATGACGAGGCTGTGGTCGCGCCGCGCCAGCCACGCGTTCACCAGCGGCTGGACCATGATGATCAGCACCCCGTTCGCGGCGATGGCGAAGCCGTAGGACTGCGGGCCGAGCCCGTCCTCCTTCATGGCCAGCGGCATCGTCGTCAGGCCCTGCATCAGGACGAACGTGTACACCAGCGTGACCAGCACGTACCCGACCATCACCCGGTCGCGGAGGGCGCGCCCGAACCCGCCGCGCCGCTCGGACCGGACGTCCCGCGACCGCGTCTCCGGGATCGCCCGCCACACCAGGATCCCGAACCCGGCGCAGGTGAACGCGTCGATCCAGAACAGCCACAGGAAGCCCTGCCGCGCGAGCGTCCCGCCGAGCACCATGGCGACCGCCCAGCCGAGGTTGATCGCCCAGAACAGCAGCCCGAACGCGCGCGGGCGCTCGGCGGGCGGGATGAGGTCGGCCACCAGCGCCTGCGCGGCGGGCCGGTACATGTCGAGCAGGACGCCGAGCACCAGCGCCGCCGCGACGATCGCGGCGATCCCCTGGACGTAGCCGAGCGCGAGCATCGCCGCGCCGGTGCCGACGGTCGCGAGCGTCAGCGTCGCGCGCCGGCCGAGCCGGTCGGCGAGCGCGCCGCCGGCGATCTGCCCGCCGAGGGAGCCCGCGCCGAGCACCGCCATCACGACGCCCGCCTGCGCCAGCGACAGCCCCCGCACCGTCGTGAGGTAGAGGCCGAGGAACGGCTCGACCATGGTGCCGAGCCGGTTGATCAGGGTCCCCGCCCACAGCACCCAGAACGGCCGGGGGAAGCCGCCGACGCGCGGGCGCAGGAACGCCGCGATCCGGCCCGGGGCGGGCGCGACGGATGTGTCTCCCAGAGTGGTCACCCGCACGATGGTGAGCGGTCCGCCGCGGCCGCGGTAATCATTTAGCCTGGACTAAATGATCGAGTTCGTGTTCGCGCCGGAGGACGTCGCCCGCGTCCGGTTCGCGTTCTCGCCGCTGTGGGAGATGGTGCTGAGCCTGCGGGTGCTCGGCGACCCGTCCGGGCACGCGCTGCACCTGCCGTGGGTGCGCGCGGTCCGGCCCCGGCTGCGCGGCCTCGATCTGGAGCCGCTGCTGGAGGTCGTCCCGCCGACCGGGTACGCGCCCGACTTCCTGACCCCGCCGCCGGAGACCCCGCTGCCCGACCTGGCCGCCGAGCTGGAGGCGGTCCTCGCCACCCCGCCGGAGGTGGTCGTGCACGAGCTGCTGCGCGTGGACGGGGCGCGGCGCCCCGGCCGGCGCCGGGCGGAGATGGCGGCCGACCCCGAGCGCACCCTCCGCACGCTCGCCGGCCTGCTCGAGCGGTACTGGGCGGCCGCCGTCGAGCCGTGGTGGCCGCGCATCACCGACCTGCTGGAGGGGGACGTGCTGCGCCGCACCCGCGCCCTGACCGCGCACGGCACCGCCGGGGTGTTCGGCGACCTGCACGAGACCGTCGCCTGGCATGCCGGGACGCTGACGGTCGAGCGGCGCTGGAGCTTCCGCGGCGAGCTCGCCGGGCGCGGGATGCTGCTCGTCCCGAGCGCGTTCGTGTGGCCGGACGTGTCGGTGATGGTGCCGCCCTACCAGCCGCTGCTCAGCTACCCGCCGCGCGGCGTCGCGACGCTGTGGCAGAGCGGCCGCCCGGACGAGCCGAGGGCGGACGCGCTCGCCGCGCTCGTCGGCCGCCGCCGCGCCGAGCTCCTCACCGCGCTGGCCCGGCCCGCCTCCACGACCGACCTGGCCCGGCGGCTCGGCGTCACGGCGGGCGCGGTCAGCCAGCATCTCGGCGTGCTGCGCGCGTGCGGGCTCGTCACCGGGCACCGCATGGGACGCCGCGTCCTGTACGTCCGCACCCCGGCCGGGGACGCCCTCGCCGGCGGCTAGCGCAGCGAGGCGAGCGCGTCGAGCCGCAGCGCGGCGGGCTCCGCGCCGTGCTCGTAGCGGCCGGACTCGGCGAGCCAGTCGATGTGGGCGCGCGGCGTGTCCAGCAGCACCTTGACGACCTGCGCGGCGGCGGCGCGCTGCGCGACGGTCAGCTCCAGCCGGTCCAGCATCTCCGGCAGCCGCCGCGCCGCCGCCCACGCCTCCTCCAGCCGGTCGACGATCTTCTCGGCGACCGCGGCGGCGGCCTGCGCGGCGTCCAGCCCGTGCGCCCGGGCCAGCACGGAGGGCAGGTCGTGGACGTCGCCGCGGGCCGACTCCAGGTCGTGGGAGGCGAGGTCGTTGGACCAGGCCACGACGTCGGCGACGCCGTCGGCGAGGGTCTTCCAGCGGGGCGTGCGCAGCAGCCGCGCCGGCAGCTCGACGCCGAGGACGGGCTCCACCAGGTCGTACATGAACGGGCCGCACGCCCGGCGGCGCAGCGGCGCGTACTGCTTCTCCGTCGGTACGTGCCGGATCCGGCGGTTGACCGCCTCCTCGGCGCATCCGTCCCGGTGCGACTCCAGCTGCAGCATGAACCTGCGCCGCCAGTCGCGGCTCATGTCCTTGGCCGTGGCGTGCCACAGCTCCACCAGCGCCGCCTCCAGCGGGCGCGCCCCCGGCCGGGCGTGGCCCCGCCGCATCGCGCGCAGCAGGTCGTCGTACAGCGCGTGCACGGCGCTGCCGCTGTCGGCGAGCGGCGGGTGGTCCATCGTGTCGTCCAGCGCGAGCGTCCAGACCAGCCAGCGCGCGAGCAGGTCCACCCCGGCGAGGTCGGCGGACGGCAGCACGCGGGCGGCGAGCCGCTCGCAGCGGGCGCGGCCGAGCGGCGAGGTGTCCGGGTCCCCGAGCACCAGGCCCCGGCCGCGGGCCCAGGTCTCCACCTGCGCGCACAGCCGCCACGACTCCGGGTGCATGGCCGACGGGGTCGCCAGCGCGGGCACCCGGTCGCTCATCGAGAGAAGAAGAGAGATGTCCACGGCACTGACCACGCTAATGATCACTTCGTCGAGCGACCATGATCGCCGCGTCAAGTTCCGGGAAACGGATCGCGCGGCGGGTGATCGCCGACCCCGCGCACGAGCGGACCGGGGCGTTCCCGGCGCGGGCGCCCCGATCCGGCCGGTGCGCGGATCGAGGAGGGCGGCTAGTCGGATATGTTCCGTGCAGCGGGAAGGCCGGACGTAACGTCGCGGTAACAGCGACGGGGCATACTGCAAGGTAGCCGGACCGTCTCTCGCGGCCGGCATGCGTCCCGCCCGTCCCGCCGGCGGCACCGGTGGCAGGGCAGTACCTAGGGAGAGGGCTTTGGACCGTCAGCAGGAGTTCGTGCTCCGCACGCTGGAGGAGCGCGACATCCGCTTCATCCGGCTGTGGTTCACCGACGTGCTCGGGTTCCTGAAGTCGGTGGCCGTCGCCCCCGCCGAACTGGAGGGCGCCTTCGGCGAGGGCATCGGGTTCGACGGGTCGGCGATCGAGGGCTTCGCCCGCGTGTACGAGGCCGACATGATCGCCAAGCCGGACCCGTCCACCTTCCAGGTGCTGCCCTGGCGCTCGGAGTCGCCCGGCGTGGGGCGGATGTTCTGCGACATCCTCATGCCGGACGGCACGCCGAGCTTCGCCGACCCGCGCTACGTCCTGAAGCGCGCGCTCGGCCGCGCCGCCGACCTCGGGTTCACCTTCTACACCCATCCCGAGATCGAGTTCTTCCTGCTCAACGACAAGCCGGAGGACGGCAGCGAACCCGAGCCCGCCGACGCGGGCGGCTACTTCGACCACACCCCGCACAGCGCCGCGCACGACTTCCGGCGCAACGCGATCATGATGCTGGAGGCGATGGGCATCTCGGTGGAGTACAGCCACCACGAGGGCGCCCCCGGCCAGCAGGAGATCGACCTCCGGTACGCGGACGCGCTCACCACCGCCGACAACATCATGACCTTCCGGCTGGTGATGAAGGAGGTCGCGCTGGAGCAGGGCGTGCACGCGTCCTTCATGCCGAAGCCGTTCACCGAGCACCCCGGCTCCGGGATGCACACCCACATGTCGCTGTTCGAGGGCGACCGCAACGCCTTCTACGAGCCGGGCGCCGAGTACAAGCTGTCCAAGGTCGGCCGGGCGTTCATCGCCGGCCTGCTGCGGCACTCCGCGGAGATCACCGCGGTGTGCAACCAGTGGGTCAACTCCTACAAGCGGCTGTGGGGCAACGTCGGCTCGGCCGCCGGCGCCGGGGGAGAGGCCCCGTCCTACATCTGCTGGGGGCACAACAACCGGTCGGCGCTGGTCCGCGTCCCGATGTACAAGCCGCACAAGGGCCACTCCACCCGCATCGAGTTCCGGTCGCTGGACACCGCCGCGAACCCCTACCTGGCGTTCGCGGCGATCCTCGGCGCCGGGCTGAAGGGCATCGAGGAGGGCTACGAGCTGCCGCAGGGCGCCGAGGACGACGTCTGGGCGCTGACCGTCGCCGAGCGGCGCGCCCTCGGCATAGAGCCGCTGCCGCAGAACCTTGACGAGGCCATCCACGCCATGGAGCGCAGCGAGCTGATGGCGGACGTCCTCGGCGAGCACGTGTTCGACTTCTTCCTGCGCAACAAGCGGCAGGAGTGGGAGGACTACCGCCGCCAGGTGACCGAGTTCGAGCGCAAGCGCCTGCTGGCAGTGCTTTGACCGGTCGTCCGGCCCCACCCGCCGCCGTTCCATGGACGAGCGCTCGACGCCCTCCCGGTCTACCGTTGACGCTGTGACCGAGTCCCGGACTCCCGAACGCCGCTCCTCCCTCGCCGGGCGCCTTGCGCGGCTCGGCTTCACCGACGCGGCGCGCGCCGAGTGGCTGCTGCGGGACGCCGAGCGCGGCACCGGGTCGCGTCCCCCGGACGGCCTGCTCGACGCGCTCGGCGGCACCGCCGACCCCGACCTCGCCCTGGACGGGCTGCTGCGCCTCCTCGCGTCCGCCGACGAGAAGGGCGAGGGCGCCGAGCTGCGCGCGGCGCTCACCGCCGAGCCGGGGACGCGCGAGCGGCTGACCGCCGTCCTCGGGGTGAGCGCCGCGCTGGGCGACCACCTCGCGCGGCATCCCGGCCACTGGCGGGTCCTGCGCGACGGCACGGGGCCGGCCGGGGACCCCCGCGCGGAGCTGCTCGCCGCGGTGGGCGCCGACCCGTCCGCGGACGAGCCCGTGGCCGCCGGCGACTCCCTCGTCGCGCTCCGCGTCGCCTACCGCAGGCGGCTGCTGGCGCTGGCCGGCCGCGACCTGATCGGCGCCGCGGACGTCGCGGAGGTCGCCGCGGAGCTGGCCGACCTCGCCGCCGCCGCGCTGGAGGCGGGCCTCGCGATCGCCCGCGCCGCCGTCCCCGAGCACCGGACGTGCCGGCTCGCCGTGATCGGCATGGGCAAGGCCGGCGCCCGGGAGCTGAACTACGTCAGCGACGTCGACGTGATCTTCGTGGCGGAGCCGCGGGCCGGCGGGGAGGGCGCGGGCGAGGACGCCGCGCTGCGCACCGCGACCCGGCTGGCGTCGGCGATGATGCGGGCGTGCTCGGCCAGCACCGAGGAGGGCGCGCTCTGGGAGGTCGACGCGGCGCTGCGTCCCGAGGGCAAGGCCGGGCCGCTGGTGCGGACCCTCGCCAGCCACCGCGCCTACTACGAGCGGTGGGCCAAGACGTGGGAGTTCCAGGCGCTGCTGAAGGCCCGGCCCATCGCCGGGGACGCCGGCCTCGGCGCCCGCTACCTCGACATGATCACCCCGATCGTGTGGAAGGCCGCCGAGGGGGAGAGCTTCGTCGAGGACGTCCAGGCCATGCGGCGCCGCGTCGAGACCGACCTGGACCGGCGCACCGCCGACTCCGAGCGGCAGCTCAAGCTGGGGCCGGGCGGGCTGCGGGACGTCGAGTTCGCGGTGCAGCTGCTCCAGCTCGTGCACGGCCGCGCCGACGAGACGCTGCGCGCGCGGGCCACGCTCGACGCGCTCGCCGACCTGTCCCGGGGCGGCTACGTCGGGCGCGACGACGCGGCGGCGCTGGCCTCGGCGTACCGGTTCCTGCGGCGGGTGGAGCACCTGGTCCAGCTGCACCGGCTGCGCCGCACCCACCTCGTCCCGGACGACCCGGACGGCCTGCGCCGCCTCGGCCGCGCGCTCGGCCTGCGCACCGACCCGGTGGGGGAGTTCACGGCGCTGTGGCGGCGGCACGCGCGGGAGGTCCGCCGCATCCACGAGAAGCTGTTCTACCGGCCGCTGCTGCGGGCCGTGGCGCGGCTGCCGGGGGAGGAGGCGCGGCTCACCCCGGAGGCCGCGCGGGCCCGGCTGGAGGCGCTCGGCTACGCCGACCCGGCGGGTGCGCTCCGGCACATCGAGGCGCTGACCTCCGGCGTGTCGCGGCGCGCCGCGATCCAGCGGACGCTGCTGCCGGTGATGCTCGGCTGGTTCGCCGACGCGCCCGACCCGGACGCGGGCCTGCTCGGCTTCCGGCAGGTCAGCGACGCGCTCGGCACCACGCCCTGGTACCTGCGGCTGCTGCGCGACGACGTGACCGTCGCCGAGCGGATGGCGTGGGTGCTCGGCTCCAGCCGCTACGCCACCGACCTGCTGCTGCGCGCCCCGGACGCGGTCGCGCTGCTCGGCGGCGAGGGCGACCTGGCGCCGCGCCCGGACGAGGCGCTGCGCGCCGAGTTCCTCGCGGCCGTCCGCCGCCACGGGGGCGTCTCCGGGGGGCCGTCCGGCGAGGACGGCGCCGGGGGGAGCCGGTCCGCGGAGGAGGCGGTGGCGGTGGCGCGCGGGCTGCGCCGCCGCGAGCTGTTCCGCGTCGCGGTCGCCGACCTGCTCGGGCTGGCCGACGTCCGGACGGTCGGGGACGCGCTCACCGGCATCGCCGCCGTCACGGTCGAGGCCGCGCTGACGGCCGCCGTCAACAAGATCGAGATGGAGTCGCGGGAGCCGCTGCCGACCCGGCTGGCGGTCGTCGCGATGGGCCGGTTCGGCGGGCACGAGCTCGGCTACGGCAGCGACGCCGACGTGATGTTCGTGCACGACCCGCTGCCCGGCGCGGACGAGAGGGCCGCCGGGCGCGCCGCGCACGCCGTCGCCGAGGAGCTGCGCCGCCTCCTGGCGCTGCCCGCCCCGGACCCGCCGCTGGACATCGACCCGAACCTGCGCCCGGAGGGCCGGCAGGGGCCGCTGGTGCGCACCCTCGCGTCCTACGCCGCCTACTACGCCCGCTGGTCGGAGCCGTGGGAGGCGCAGGCGCTGCTGCGCGCCGACCCGCTGATCGGCGACGAGGGGCTGCGCGACCGGTTCCGCGCGCTGATCGACCCGGTCCGCTGGCCGGAGTCCGGCATCGGCGAGGACGCCGTCCGGCAGATCCGGCGGCTGAAGGCGCGGATGGAGTCCGAGCGGCTGCCGCGCGGGGTCGAGCGGCGGCTGCACACCAAGCTCGGACCGGGCGGCCTCGCGGACGTGGAGTGGGTCGCGCAGCTCCTCCAGCTCAAGCACGCCCACGACGTCCCGGGGCTGCGCACCACCCGCACGCTGGACGCGCTGGACGCCGCCGTCGAGGCCCGCCTCCTGGACGCCGCCGACGCCGAGGTCCTCTCGGCCGCCTGGCGCCTGGCCACCCGCATCCGGAATTCGATCATGCTGGTGCGGGGCCGCCCGTCCGATCTGCTGCCGACCGACCACCACCGGGAGCGCAGCGCGGTCACCCGCGTCCTCGGCTATCCGGGGACGGGCGAGATGCTGGAGGACTACCGGCGCCACACCCGCCGGGCGCGCGCCGTCGTCGACCGGGTCTTCTACGGCGCGGAGTGAGCGGTACCGCGGAAGCGGGAGCGGTACTGCAGAAGTGGTAGGTGTACTGCGGGACGCGTACGCCGGTCAGGACCGTCCGGCCCGGCATGCCGCGGCGGACCCGGCTCCGGAGCGGCTCGCGCCGCGCCCGGTCAGCTGCGCGAGCCGGTGCCCGGCGTGCGCCCGCGCGACGAGGAGCGGCGCCGGACAGCGCATGTACAGCAGCCACGACACCCACAGCGCGCCGCCGATCAGCGCCATCCCCGCCACGGCGTCCAGGACGTAGTGGTTGGCGGTGGAAAGGATCACGAACACGGTCGTCGCCGGGTACAGCGCGCCGAGGATCTTCGCCCACAGCTGCGTCGCCAGCCGGACCATGATGATCCCGCACCACAGCGACCAGCCGGCGTGCATCGACGGCATCGCCGCGTACTGGTTGGTCAGGCTCCCGGACGCGTCGCTGGCGTACAGGCCGAGCGAGTGCAGCGCGGTCACCGGGTCGACGAAGCCCTCGCTGTGCAGGAACCGCGGCGGGGCGAGCGGGTACAGCCAGAAGCCGATCAGCGCCAGCCCGGTGGCGATCATGATGGACGTGCGGAGCCACCGGTAGTGCTGCGGCCGGTAGCGGTACAGCCAGACGACGATGCCGAGGGTCACGATGAAGTGCATCGTCGCGTAGAAGATGTTGGCCGTCCGCGCGAGCCACGGCACGGCCAGCAGCGTGTGGTTGAGGTGCAGCTCGAAGTCCAGCCCCAGGGCGCGCTCGAAGCGCAGGATCTCTTCCGCGTGGGCGAACGCCGGACCGGTGCCGTCCTGAACCAGGACGATGCGGGTCAGCGTATATCCGGTGTAGAAGAGGACCACCAGCAGAAGCTCACGCCAGACCGGCGGCGCGGTGAGCACCCGGTGCCGCATTCTCGCGGCGGCCTGGCCTCTGCGGGCCTCTGGGGGGGCGGTTTGAGCCATGCTACCTATCTTTGCCTCGGGGCCCCCTGAATGAGATCACCGCAATGAATGGTCTTCATCTCAGCCTTGAGTAGTACGACCCTGATGCGGCATCCGGACTTTCGGGGGAGGGGGCTCGGGGACACCGGGCGGATCCCCCCGTCCTCCCCCCTCGCGCGGAGCCTATGGAGTTGATCAGGAGTCAGCATAGGAGGCCCTGGGTAGGCCGTGATCGCCCCCCGTGACTCGAACGGAGGGACGAATGGCCAGATTGTGGGCCATACCCGGCATCGCGCTGGTGTCCGCGGTCGCGGTGGCCGTTTCCGGACTGGCATCCCTCTCGGGAGTGACTGGACGGCAGCGTACGACCGTAGGTGTACGGCGCGCGGCGGCCGGCGCCCCGCCGGCCCTGCCCCCCGTCCCGCCGCCGCGCTGGAGGCGCTGCACCGGCCTGCCGTCCCCGCCGCCCGGCGGCGCGCCGGCGCTGGCCGGCGTCCGGTGCGCGACGCTCCGGGTGCCGCTCGACTACGCCCGGCCGTCCGGCGCGAAGGTCGACCTGGCTCTCCTCAAGGTGCCGGCGGCCGACCGGCGGCACCGCATCGGCTCGCTGCTGTTCAACTTCGGCGGCCCCGGCGGCGAGGGCGTCGACACCCTCGCGCGGGCCGCCGGCGAGTACGCCTCCCTCCGCACCCGCTACGACCTGATCGGCTTCGACCCGCGCGGCGTCGGGCGCAGCACCCCCGTGCGGTGCGCGGGCGACCGGCGCCTGGACCGGCTCGCCGCCATGGACGACAGCCCCGACACCGCCGCCGAGGAGACCGCCTACATCGGCGCCCGCGCCGGCTACGTGCGGCAGTGCGCGGCGCGCTCCGGGGCACTGCTGCCCCACGTCGGCACCGTGAACGCCGCCCGCGACATGGAGATGATCCGCATCGCGCTCGGCGACGACAGGCTGCGCTACTTCGGCGTCTCCTACGGCACCCGGCTCGGCGGCGTCTACGCGCACCGGTTCCCCGGCGGCGTCGGCCGGGTCGTCCTCGACGGCGCCGTCGACCCCCGGATCGGCGGCGCCGACCTCGCCCTGCAGCAGGCCGCGGCGTTCCAGCGCGCCCTCGGCGGGTTCGCCGCCGCCTGCGCCCGCCTCGGCCGCAAGGCGTGCCCGCTCGGCGCGGACGGCCCGCAGGTCGTCGCGTCCATCGGCCGGATCCTCGCCGGGCTCGACCGGAAGCCGCTCGCCACGTCGTCCGGCCGGAAGCTGACCCAGAGCCTCGGCACGACCGGCGTCGCCGCCGGGCTGTACTCCCGGAACGCCTGGCCGTACCTCGCCCAGGGCCTCGTCGACGCGGTCAAGCGCCGCGACGGGTCGCTGCTGCTGATGCTGGCCGACGTCCAGAACGGCCGGGCCGACGACGGGACCTACAGCAACCTGTCCGCCGCCAACACCGCCATCACCTGCGCCGACACCGCCGACCGCTTCACCCCCGCCGACGTCCGCCGCCTCCTGCCCGCGTTCCGCGCCGCCTCGCCGGTCTTCGGGGCGTCGATGGCGTGGGGCCTGCTCCAGTGCACCGGCTGGCCGGTGCCGGGGGACGACGCGGCCCGCGAGGTGTCGGCGCCGTCCGCCGCGCCGATCCTCGTCGTCGGCAACACCGGCGACCCGGCCACCCCCTACGCCTGGGCGCCCGCGCTGACGCGGGAACTCGGCGGCCGGGCCGTGCTCCTCACCCTGCGCGGGGAGGGGCACGGAGCCTACGCCACCGGCGACCCCTGCGTCCGCGAGGCCGTCGACGCCTACCTCCTCCAGGGCCGGCTGCCGGCCGCGGGCGCCGCCTGCGGCTAGGAGGTCCCGGCCTCCCCGCTACACGACCTGCTCGACCTTCATCGGCTCGCGGAGGGCGCTGCCGACCGTGCAGTACCTCTCGTGGACGCGCGCGGCCACGGACTTCAGGACGTCCTCGGCCTTCTCGTCGCCCTCGGGGAGCTCGACGTCGTAGGTGACCGTGATCGTGCCCAGCGTGCTCGTCGCGATCTTGTCCGCCTGGACGGTCGCGGCGAGCCGCGCCATCCGGTGCCCGCGCTGCGCGGTCAGCGGCTCGACCGTGACCAGCTCGCAGCCGCCGAGCGCCGCCAGCAGCAGCTCGACCGGGGTGAAGACGCCCTCGGTGTCGCCGTCGCCGATGGCGACCTTCGCGCCCCGCCCGTTGACGGCCTGGAACCCGTCGCCGGTGCGCTCCACCCTGACCTCGGCCATGGCATCTCCCTTGATCGTCTGGTGTCCGCCCACGTGAACGCGGGGGCGGGGCCCGTTCTTCCCCCGCTGATCAGGGTTTCACGGGCGGTCACCGGGTACCCGGCGCGTGAGGCGGCCGCGCACCCGGCCGCCGGAGCAGAGACGTCATCGATTCGGGGGACCGATGGGGCACATCAAGACACGCGACGGCACAGAGATCTACTACAAGGACTGGGGGCAGGGGCAGCCGGTCATCTTCAGCCACGGGTGGCCGCTGAACGCGGACGCGTGGGACGACCAGATGAAGGCCGTCGCCGACGCCGGGTACCGCGCCATCGCGCACGACCGCCGCGGGCACGGCCGCTCGTCCCAGCCCTGGCGGGGCTACGACTTCGACACCTTCGCCGACGACCTCGGCGACCTGATCGACGCCCTCGGGGTGTGGGACGTGGTCCTGGTCGCGCACTCGATGGGCGGCGGGGAACTCGCCCGCTACATCGGGCGCCACGGCACGAGCCGCGTGTCCAAGGCGGTGCTGCTTGCGGGGATCCCGCCGCTGATGATGCAGAGCGACGCCAACCCCGCGGGGGTGCCCGCCCAGGTGTTCGAGGACATCAAGAAGGGCATCCTGAACGAGCGGTCGCAGTTCTGGAAGGACATGTCCGAGGCGTTCTTCAGCGCCAACCGTCCCGGAACTGCCGCCACGCAGGGCAACCGGGACGCGTTCTGGTTCATGGCGATGCAGGAGAGCGTCAAGGCGGGCGTCGACTGCGTCACCGCGTTCGCGGAGACCGACTTCACCGAGGACCTGCGCCGGTTCGACGTCCCGACGCTCATCGTCCACGGCGACGACGACCAGATCGTCCCGATCGACGCGACCGCCCGCAGGTCCGCGGAGATCATCCCGGACGCGACCCTGAAGGTCTACGAGGGCGCGTCGCACGGCCTCGCGATGGTGCCCGGCCACAAGGAGCGCTTCATCGGGGACCTGCTGGAGTTCCTGCGGAGCTGACACGCCGCCGGCGGTTCGGGGTCCGCCCGGACTCAGCGGGTCCCGAGCCGCTCCTGCTCCTCGGCGACGATCTGCCGCGCGAGGGCCTGCTCGGAGACGTCCACCGCGTCCGGGGTCTGCTCGGCGAGGTCGCTGCGCCGCGCGTACTCGTCGAACAGCAGGGTCTTGACGTGGAGGATCTCCAGCATCCGCTCGTCCACGCTGCCCGGCGTCAGCAGCCGGTGCACCTGCACGGTGCGCACCTGCCCCATCCGGTGGGCGCGGGCGACCGCCTGCGTCTCCATGGTCGGTTTCACCTGCGGCTCGCAGAGGATCACCATGGAGGCCGCCTGCAGGTTGAGGCCGACCCCGCCCGCCTGGATCTGGGCGAGCAGGACGGCGTGCCCGGGTTCGGCGGTGAACGCGTCCACGATCTCCTGCCGCCGCTCCACCGGGGTGTCGCCCGCGATCGGCCCCCGCGCCTCGGGGCCGATCGCGTCCCGCACGGTGGCGAGCACGTCGCGGAAGTAGGAGAACACCACGACCTTCAGGTCGTTCTCGGCGGCCTCGTCCACCAGCTCCTTCAGCCGGGCGAGCTTCGCCGACTTCTTCGGGACGGCGTACGCGGCCCTGCGCATCGCCATGAAGTTTCCGGCGGCGACCGCCCGCCGGTAGGCGGCCGCGTCGGCGCGGCTGAACTCCTCCAGCTCGTCCACGTGCACGACCTCGGGGAGTTCGACCAGCACGTCCCGCTGGTTGCGGCGCAGGTAGACCGGCGCGACCGCGGACCGGAACGCCCGCGGGCCCAGCGCCGCGTCGCTCGGCCGCACCTGCTCGGCCACCTCGGGCCGCAGGTGCGCGACGAGGCTGCGGAACTCCTCGACCCGGTTCTCCATCGGCGTGCCGGTCAGGAACAGGACGCGCTCCGTCCGCCGGCACCACCGAGCGACGGCCTGCGCGCGCCGGGTCTCGTGGTTCTTGGCGTAGTGGGCCTCGTCCACCACGAACATCCCGACCGCGACGTCCGCGGGGACGTCGAGCGCGTGCAGCGTGGACAGCGTCGTGACGGCGATGCCGCCGTCCCCCGCCCACTTCTTCAGCGCCGCGCCGCGCCCCGGGCCGTGCAGCGGATGCGCGGCCAGCGCGCTGCGCGTCTCGATCTCCCGCACCCAGTTGATCAGCACGCTCGCCGGGCACGCCACCAGGAAGTGCGTCGCCCCCTCGGCCCGCAGGTGCGCGATCGCGGCGATCGCCTGGATCGTCTTGCCCAGCCCCATCTCGTCGCCGAGGATCACCCGCCGCTGGACGAGCGCGAACCGCGCCCCGAACGACTGGTAGCCGCGCAGCGACACCCGCCGGAACGCGTCGTCCAGCGGCTGCGCCTTGACCCGCGCCGCCAGGTCGCCGGGCAGGAAGCCCTCGGCGGCGCCGCGCTCGGGGTCCAGCGCCGCCAGCTCGGCCAGCAGGGTCTGGTAGTCGGAGGCGCGCAGCTCGAAGTCGATCCACGCCTCGTCGGGGGACGCGGCGGGGCGCAGCAGGTCGACCGACGCCTGCGAGATCAGCAGCCGGGTGTCGCGCCGCGCCTCGTCGCGCAGGGCCTCCGCCAGCTCGCCGACGGCCCGCCGCGCCCGCTCCCGCCGCGCCGGACCGGCGATGAGCCGCCGCCACCACGACCCGGCCGGCCGCGCGTCGCGCACCAGCGGCGCGAGCCGCTCGTCGACCGCGTCGGCGGCGGCGCGCGCCTTCGGCAGGTCGGGCCCGGCGTTCACCAGCCGGTGCAGCGCGACGACGACGGGCGTCATCGCCTCGTCCCGCCGCTCGACGTCGATCCGGACCGTGGCCGACCGCTCCGCCGCCTCCGCCAGGCTGCCCGCCGCCGCGTGCAGCTGCCGCGCGGTCTGCGGCCCGATCCCCGGCAGCAGCTGCAGCCGGTACGGCGTCGCCTCAAGGACGTCGGCGACGCTGGCGTAGCCTTCCTCCTCCAGCGGGCCGAGCCGCAGCCGGCCGTCCGTGACGTCCTTCAGCCGCGCGAGCGGGATCTCCCGCAGCTGCTCCTTCGCCGCCTCGGCCCGCAGCGGCTTCAGCGCGGCGTGCACGTCCGCGAGCGCCCGCCGGTGGTCGGCGACCAGGTCGCGGGCGGCGCCGAGCAGCGCGTAACCGCCCCGCAGGACGCTCTTCGCCTCGTCCGCCATCGCGCTCCCAACCAACGTGTACCGGCACATGATGCCAGCGGCCTAGGACGGTCCCCGCCCTTCCGCGCACAGAGGGCCGGCGCCCTGCCCCTCCGTCCGCCGGGAATCCGCCGCCTCCCGCGCCCAGCCTGGAACGCGACCGACACTGGATCCACGAACCGCCGAGGCTGCACGCGTGGGACGTGCGGGCGCGGGACGCCGCCCGCGTCCGGGGCGGTGACGCGATCACAACGTCGTCGTACCGGGGTTCGGCGGGCGGCCGACGAGCATCATCAGGGTCTCGGTCAGTTCGGCTATGGCGGCGGCGCGGGCGGGCTCGGGGAGGTGGGTGCACCAGGTGGGGGCCTGGCTCATCGCGGCGTGCATGCACTGGAGCGTGGTGCCGACGCCGGTCACCGTGAACTCGCCGGAGGCCACGCCCTCCTCGATGACCGCGCGGAAGATCTCGTTGTGGCGGCGGCGCAGGGCCTTGATGCGGGCGGCCGTGGCGGCGGGCCAGTCGCGCGGGACGAGGAAGAGCCGCAGCCCGGCCGGGTACTCGCGGACGGCGATGCTGATGTGCTCGTGCAGCAGGGCGCGCAGGCGTTCGGCCGGGCTCCCGGTCCGGGCGGCGGGGAGCCGCTCCAGGCGGTCGGTCCAGTCGTTGCCGAGGTACTCGATCGCGGCGGTGCCGAGTTCCTCTTTGCTGCGGAAGTAGTAGTAGAGGGAGCCCTTGGTGACGTCGAGCCGCTCGGCGACGTCCTCCAGGCTGACCGCGTCGTAGCCGCGCTCGCCGAACAGCTCGGCCGCGGTCGTGAGGATCTCCCTGGTGCGGCGGCCGCGCCGCCGCTGCACCCGGCCCGAGGCCGGGGTGTCCGCGAGCGCCTGCCTGCCGCTGGTCAACGCCGCCCCTCTCCGGTGAATCGACCCGAGGGTATCAGTTTGACCCATGGGCCAACTATTGACCCTGGGGTCAAAGTTTGCCACCTTGGTCGGCGGAGGGCTCATGGACTTCGCGTTCACCGCCGGTGAAGAGGCGTACCGGCAGGAGGTGCGGCGGTTCGCCGCCCGCGCGCTGGCGCCGCACTACGAGGCCGGCGACCGGGCCGGGCGGCTGCGGGACGGGCTGGTCGCCGAGATGGCGGCGATGGGGCTGACCGGGCTGCGCGTCCCGGAGCGGTACGGCGGGCAGGACGCCGGGGCGGTCGTCGCCGGCATGGCCGCCGAGGAGGTCGGGCGCGCCGACGTCAACGCCACCTACGTGATCGTCCTGACCGCGCTGATCGGCGACATCCTGGTGCGGAACGCGACCGAGGCCCAGTGCGCGGAGTGGCTGCCGCCGATCGCCGAGGGACGGGTGCTGCCCGCCCTGTGCGTGACGGAGCCGGAGCACGGGACGGACGCGGCGAACCTGCGGATGAGCGCCCGGCCGGACGGGGACGGGTGGCGGCTGGAGGGGGAGAAGACCTCGATCACCCTGGGCGCCGACGCGCACACGGCGGTCGTCCTGGCGCGCACCGGAGGGCCGGGGCCGCGCGGCGTCAGCGCCTTCTACGCCGAGCTCGACGACCGGTACGTCTCCAGGGTGCGGTTCGACGACCTGGGCGGGCGGTCGATCGGGCGGGCGTCGCTGCACTTCGACGGGCTCCCGGTCGAGGCCGGGCGGATGGTCGGACGGCCGGGGGACGGCTTCGTGGCGGTCATGCAGGGGTTCGACTACTCCCGCGCCATCATCGGGCTCGCCTGCCTCGGCGCCGCCGCGGCGTCGCTGGACGAGGCGGTGGCGTGGGCGCGCGAGCGGGAGGCGTTCGGGCAGCCGATCGGGCGGTTCCAGGGCGTCTCCTTCCCGCTCGCCGAGCACGCCGCCCACCTGCGCGGGGCGCGGCACGTCTGCTACGAGGCGCTGTGGCGCAAGGACAGCGGCCTCGGCCACGCCGCCGAGGCCGCCATGGCGAAGTTCTGGGCGCCGAAGCTCGCCGCCGAGGTCATCCACCAGTGCCTGCTGACGTTCGGGCACACCGCGTACTCGGCGGACAACCCGATCGGGCAGCGGCTGCGGGACGTGATCGGGCTGGAGATCGGCGACGGCACCGCGCAGGCGTCCAAGCTCGTGATCTCGCGCCACCTGCTCGGCCGCGCCTACGCCCCGTGACATCCGGAGTGCGGCGCACTCCCCGACCGTGAGGACCAGCGATGGGAAGACTGCAGGGCAAGACCGCGATCGTGACCGGCGCGGGCCGGGGCATCGGGCGGGCGATCGCGGAGAAGCTCGCCGCCGAGGGCGCCGCGGTCGCGGCCACCGACGTCGACGAGGCCGCCGCGAAGCAGACCGCCGCCGGGCTCGGCGGGGACGCGCTCGGGCTCCGCGCGGACGTCACGTCCCGGGAGTCGGTGGCCGCGATGGTCGAGGACGCCAGGGCGCGGCTCGGCCGCATCGACGTGCTCGTCAACAACGCGGGCTGGGACGTGGCGGGCCGGTTCGTCGACTCCGACCCGGCCGACTGGGACCGGATCATGGCGGTCAACCTCTACGGCGTCCTGCACGCCTGCCACGCGGTGCTGCCGGTCATGGCGGCGCAGAAGTCCGGCGCGGTGGTGAACATCGGGTCCGACGCGGGGCGGGTCGGCTCGTCCGGGGAGGCGGTCTACTCCGCCGCCAAGGGCGGGGTGATCGCGTTCACCAAGACGCTCGCCCGCGAGCACGCCCGGCACCGGGTGCGGGTCAACTGCGTGTGCCCCGGCCCCACCGACACCGCGCTGTTCGCCTCGATGGGCGGGGACGACCCCGGGCTGCGCGAGGCGCTCATCCGGGCGATACCGTTCCGCCGGCTGGCCGAGCCCGCCGACATCGCCGCGGTGGTGGCGTTCCTGGCGTCGGACGAGGCCGGCTTCGTGACCGGGCAGACCGTCAGCGTCAGCGGCGGCCTCACCATGAGCTGACCGAGAGGAAGACCGATGAAGTACGAGGAGTACGAGCAGCTGCGGTTCGAGCGGCGGCCGAACGGCGTCCTGCTGATCACCATGGACCGGCCCGAGAAGTACAACGCCGCCGACGAGGGGATGCACACCGAGCTGGCGCGCGTGTGGACGGACGTGTCCGCCGACCCGGAGACCAGGGTCGCGGTGGTGACCGGCGCGGGCAAGGCGTTCTCGGCGGGCGGGGACCTCGGCATGGTCGAGCGCATGACCGGCGACCACGACCGCGTGGCGCACATGCTGGGGGAGATGCGCGACCTCGTCTACAACATCGCCGACTGCGAGAAGCCGGTGGTGTCGGCGATCAACGGGGTCGCCGTCGGCGCCGGGACGGTGGTGGGGCTGATGGCCGACATCTCCATCTGCGCCCGGGAGGCCAAGATCGGCGACGGGCACGTGAAGCTCGGCGTCGCCGCCGGCGACCACGCGGCGATCATCTGGCCGCTGCTGGTCGGCATGGCCAAGGCCCGCTACTACCTGATGACCGGGGAGATGATCGACGGCGCCGAGGCCGAGCGGATCGGCCTGGTCAGCAAGGCCGTCCCCCGCGAGGAGGTGCTGCCGGAGGCGCTGCGCGTCGCCGACGCCCTCGCGACCGGCTCGCAGACCGCGATCCGCTGGACCAAGCGCTCCCTCAACGGCTGGCTGCGCATGGCCGGTCCGATCTTCGAGCAGTCCGCCGCCTACGAGATGCTCGGCTTCCTCGGCCCCGACGTCGTCGAGGGCGCCGCAGCGCTCCGTGAGAAGCGCGCTCCCCGCTTCCCGTCAGCCCCGCCCATGACCACCTGACGCCCCGAGGAGGGCAGCGATGACGGGCTACGATCCGACCGCGTACCGCCGCTACTTCGAGCACGAGTTCACCTATCTCGCGGGTTTCCGCCGCAACACCCACCGCTACGCGCGCCGCACCGCCCTGCACGACCCCGCGACCGGTACCGGCCTCACCTACGCCGAACTCGGCGCCCTGGTGGACCGGCTGGCCACCGGCCTGGCGGACGCCGGCGCCGGGCGCGGCGACACCGTCGTCTACCAGCTCTGCAACGGCCCGGAGTTCGCGCAGCTCTACCTCGCCGCCCAGGTGTGCGGCGCGATCGGCTCCCCGGTGAACTTCCGGCTCGCCCCCGGGGAGACCGCCTACGTGCTGGACGACAGCAGGCCCGGGGTGTTCGTGTACGACACCGCGTTCACCGACCAGGTGAGCGCCGCGCTGGAGCGGGCCGAGCACCGCCCCGCACTGGTCGCGGCCGTCGGGGACGGGACGCCGCTGCCGGGCGCGGTGCCCTTCGCCGACCTCTACGCCGCGGAACCGCGAACCCTCCCCGGCACCGAGTCGACCTGGGCGGAGACCACCCGGCTCTACACGTCCGGCACCACCGGCATGCCGAAGGGCGTCCCGGTGAACAGCGTCGCCGAGGTGTTCACCGCGCACGACGTGATCATGCACTTCCCGCTCACGCCCGAGGACCGCACGCTGAACATGACGCCGTGGTTCCACCGCGGCGGCCTGTACTCCGGCGGCCCGAACCCGGTCTTCTACGCCGGGGCGCAGGTGGTGCCGATGCGCGTGTTCGACCCGGACCGCTGCCTCGACCTCGTCGAGGCGCTCGGGCTGACCTACCTGATCGGCGCCCCGACCAACCTGGCGATGCTGGCGCGGGCGCAGACCGAGCGTCCCCGCGACCTGTCCACCCTGCGCGGCATCGTCACCATGGGCGCGCCGCTGGAACGCGAGGCGTGCCTGCACTACCAGAAGACCCTGACCCCGCGGATCTTCAACGGGTACGGCACCACCGAGGCGTTCTGGAACACCTTCCTGCGCCCGGCCGACCTGCCCGAGCACGCGGGCAGCGCGGGCCGCGCCTGCACCGACGACGACGTCGCGGTGGTCCGGGTCTACGAGGACCGGCTCGCCGAACCCGACGACCACGTCGCCCGCGACGGCGCCGAGGTCGGCGAGGTGATCGTCCGGTCGCCCAAGTGCGGGCAGGCGTACGCCAACGCCCCGGACCACCAGGCCCGCCGCTTCCACCGCGGCTGGCTCTACATCGGCGACCTCGCCACCTGGGACGCCGACGAGTACGTCACGATCGTCGGCCGCAAGGACGACATGATCATCTCTGGCGGGGAGAACGTGCACCCCGTCCAGGTCGAGGAGGCCCTCAACGGGCACCCCGGCATCGCCGACAGCCTCGTGGTGGGCGTCCCCGACGAGAAGTGGGGGCAGCGGGTCGTCGCCTACGTCGTCCCCGCGGACACGCCGGAGGGGGCCGCGCTGACCGCCGCCGACTGCGACCGGCACTGCCGCGAGCACCCGATGCTCGCCCCGTACAAGCGCCCCCGCGCGTACCGGTTCGTGGACGCGCTCCCGCTCACCGCCACCGGCAAGAAGATCCACTACCGGGCGCGCGAGCAGGCCGTCGAGGACATGGCGAACGGCCTGTTCGACCCGCTCCCGGGCGCCGTGTCGCCCTAGCGGCGGGTCAGCCGGCGCGGTAGCGGGACGCGAGCTCGGGGCTCTGCCCGGCGAAGGCCGCCAGCTCGGCCTCGAAGACGGTGTCGAGGAGGGCGGCGTCCTCCACGCCGGGGGCGCAGACGACCTCGCCGAGGTCCAGGCCCCGCAGGGCGGCGGTGACGACGTCGTCGGCGCTCATGCGGGGCAGGGCGCTCAGGTCGATGCCCTGGCGCTCGTGGAACTCGGTGGCCACCACGCCGGGGCAGACGACCTCGACCCGCACGCCCGTCCCGCCGAGTTCGGCGCCGAGCGTCTGGGACATGGCCACCAGGTGGGCGAGCGCGCCGGCGTAGAGCGCGCGGCGCGGCATCACCGAGCCGGGCGCGGGACCGCTGAAGGCGATCATGCCGGCCACGTTGACGACGGCGCCGCGGCCGCGGTCCAGCATGCCCGCGACGGCGGCGCGGGTGAGCAGGCTGGGCGCGAGCACCTTGACGTTGACCAGCTCCCGGGCCTTGTCCTCGGGCAGGTCGGCGAGCGGCATGTAGTGGGCCACGCCCGCGTTGTTCACCAGCATGGTCAGCGGCTCGGACGCGCAGATCCGCGCGACCGCGTCGATGCCCCGGCCGGTGGACAGATCGGCCACGACGGGGCGGACCTCGACGCCGGTGCAGGCGGCGGCGAACTCCTCCAGGCGCTCCCGCCGCCGTCCGACGATCACCAGGTCGTGGCCGCCGGCGGCGAGGCGCGCGGCGAACGCCCTGCCGATCCCGGACGTGGCGCCGGTGACGAGTGCGAGGTCTCTCATGATCGTTGTCCTTCCAGCCGGTGGGCCGCGCGGCGGCCCCGTCACGCCCCGACACTGGAGCGGAAACGCCGGTGCAGGAAGCGGACCCGCTTTCATGGGAACGCCGGTACCAGGCACGCGCCCGGCCGCTGCGCGACACTGTCGGCATGGCGACGACAGAACTCGGCGCGGCCCTGCGGCGCTGGCGCGACCAGGTCCCGCCCGGCGCGGTGGGCCTTCCGGAGGGCGGCAGGCGGCGCGCCGCGGGGCTGCGCCGCGAAGAGCTGGCCCAGCTCGCCGGGATCTCCGTCGACTACATCACCCGCCTGGAGCAGGGCCGGGCCGCCAACCCCTCAACGCAGGTCGTCGAGGCCCTCGCCCGGGCGCTGCGGCTCGGCCGGGACGGGCGCGCCCACCTCTTCCGGCTCGCCGGCCGCGTCCCGCCCGGCCCGGAGACGGTCCCGGCGTACATCACGCCCGGCGTCCAGCGGATGCTGGACCGGCTCACCGCGACCCCCGTCGCGGTCTTCGACGCCATCTGGACCGAGCTGCTCGCCAACCCCCTGTACACGGCGCTGATGGGGGAGCGGCACGGCGGCGAGCGGAACGCCGTGCGGCGCAACTTCCTCGGCGCGGGCACCCGCGTCCGCCACACCCCCGAGTCCCTGGCCGCGCTGCGCGCCGCGCAGGTCGCCGACCTGCGCGCGACGGCGGGCCGCTACCCCGCCGACCGGCGGCTGCGCCGGCTCGTCTCCGAGCTGCGCGCGGGCAGCGCCGAGTTCGGGCGGCTGTGGGAGTCCGGCGCCGTCGGCCGGCACGAGTCCGCCCGCAAGACCATCGACCACCCCGAGGTCGGCGCCGTCACGCTGGACTGCGACGTGCTCGCCGCCACCGGCGGCGACCTGCGCATCATGGTCTACACGGCCGAGCCGGGCAGCCGGGACGCCGAGCGCCTCGCCTTCCTCGCCGTCACCGGGACGCGGGCGCTCACCGGATAGCCCGCGGCCTCAGGCGGCGCCCCGCCGGGACGAAACGAGCGAGCCGGCCGGCGTTCCCGCCGGCCGGCTCGCTCGTGCCCCCAAATCAGATGTCGTAGTACAGCTCGAACTCGTGGGGGTGCGGGCGGAGGCGGATCGGGTCGATCTCGAACTCGTTCTTCATCGTGATCCAGGTCTCGATGAGGTCCGGGGTGAAGACGCCGCCTTCGAGGAGGTAGTCGTGGTCGGCCTCCAGGGCCGCGAGGACCTCCGGCAGGGAGCCGGGGACCTGCGGGATCGCGCGGGCCTCCTCGGGCGGCAGCTCGTAGAGGTCCTTGTCGACCGGCTCGGCGGGCTCGATCTTGTTGCGGATGCCGTCCAGGCCCGCCATCAGCATGGCGGAGAACGCCAGGTACGGGTTGCAGGACGGGTCCGGCACGCGGAACTCGATGCGCTTGGCCTTCGGGTTCGAGCCCGTGATCGGGACGCGGATGCACGCCGAGCGGTTGCGCTGCGAGTACACCAGGTTGACCGGCGCCTCGAAGCCCGGGACGAGCCGGTGGTAGCTGTTCACCGTCGGGTTCGTGAACGCCAGCAGGGACGGGGCGTGCTTCAGCAGGCCGCCGATGTAGTAGCGGGCGTTGTCGGACAGGCCCGCGTAGCCCACCTCGTCGTAGAACAGCGGCGCGCCGTCCTTCCAGAGGGACTGGTGGCAGTGCATGCCCGAGCCGTTGTCGCCGAAGATCGGCTTCGGCATGAACGTGACGGTCTTGCCGGCGGCTCGCGCCACGTTCTTGACGATGTACTTGTAGAGCAGCAGCTGGTCGGCCGTCTTCAGCAGGGTGTCGAAGCGGAAGTCGATCTCGGCCTGGCCGGCGGTGCCGACCTCGTGGTGCTGCATCTCGACGTGGATGCCGACGTTCAGCAGCTGCGACACCATCTCCGAGCGGAGGTCGGTGTAGTGGTCCATCGGCGGGACGGGGAAGTAGCCGCCCTTGTAGGGGGGCTTGGCGCCGAGGTTGCCGCCGGGCTCCTCGCGGCCGGTGTTCCAGGCGCCCTCGACCGAGTCGAGGTAGTAGTAGCCGGCGTTCTGCCGCGTCTCGAAGCGGACGTCGTCGAAGATGTAGAACTCGGCCTCGGGACCGAAGTAGCAGGTGTCGGCGACGCCGGTGCCGCGCAGGTAGTCCTGCGCCTTCTTCGCCACGTTGCGCGGGTCGCGGCTGTACGGCTCCCCGGTGAGGGGGTCGTGGACGAAGAAGTTCATGTTCAGGGTCTTGTGCTGCCGGAACGGGTCGACGACGGCGGTCGTCGGGTCCGGGAGCAGGAGCATGTCCGACTCGTGGATCTCCTGGAAGCCGCGGACGGACGAGCCGTCGAACATCAGCCCCTCGGTGAAGACGCTCTCGCCGAAGCTCTCCACCGGGAACGTGAAGTGCTGCATCTTGCCGGGCAGGTCCACGAACCGGCAGTCGACGAACCGCACGTCCTCGTTCCTGATATAGCTCAGGACCTCTTCGGCGCTGCTGAACATCCGGCCTCCTCAAGGCGCATCTCGGCTACCCGGAAAAGCTACGGCCGCGCCGTTTCCCGGCCGTGTCCCATATGTTTCCGCTGTGTTACGCGTCACTCCATGGTGGGGCGGAGCCGCGGCGGGACGGCGCGGCGGGCGGGATAGCGTAGAGGCCATGAGCGGTGGCAAGGGGCAGGGCGCGCCCCGGCAGGGTGCGCCCCGGTGGACGCAGACGTGGCTGAGCGGCGCGGGGGCCGCGGGCGCCGATCTCGGCCGGCCCGGCGAGCGGCTCGGGCTGCCGGAGAGCGGCAGCGGCGCCGTCGCCTCCTACGGCCGGCGGCTCGTCGCGCTGTTCGTCGACTGGGCGCTGTCGATGCTGGTCGCGAGCCTGCTGGCGCGCGGGCTCGGCTGGGAGGCGGCCGAGCGCAGCCTGGCGACGCTGCTCATCTTCGGGCTCCAGGCGTGGGTGCTGACCGCGCTCCTCGGCGTGACGATCGGCAAGCGGCTCTGCGGCATCCACGTCGTCCGGCCGGACGGGCGGCCCGCCGGCCTCCTCCTGGGCCTGGCCAGGACGCTGCTGCTCCTCCTCGTCCTGCCCGCGCTGTTCTGGGACCGCGACTACCGGGGCCTGCACGACCGCGCCGCCGGCACGGTCGTCGTCAACATCTAGCCGGGCCGGCGGCCGGCCGGACACGAGAAAGCGCCCCCGCGGGGGCGCTCTTCGCACGGCGTTCTCAGCGCATCTTCGGCTTCGGGCCCCTGGGCATCTTCGCGCCCCGCGGGATCGGGCCCTTCGGCATCTGCATCGAGCGGGGCAGCGCCTGGAGCCGGTCGTTCAGCTCCGCGACCTGCCCCTTGGTGAGGTTGCGGGGCAGCTTCATCAGGTGGCGCTGCAGCTTGTCGACCGGGATCTGGCCCTCGTCGTCGCCGACCTGCACGTCGTAGATCGGCACCTGCTGGGCGGCGCGGGAGATGCGCTTCTTCTCGGCGCCGAGCAGCTGGCCGACGCGGTTGCGGGGGCCCTCCGACACCAGCACCACGCCGGGGCGCCCCACCGCGCGGTGCACCATGTCGAGGTTGCGGTTGCCGCTCACGGCCTCGGTGACCGTCCAGTTGCCGCGCATGTTCTTCAGGATCGCGGCGGCCGCGCCCGGCTGCCCGGCGATCACCTTGTACTGCGCGCGCTGCGCCAGCTGGCCGAAGACGATCATGCCGACCGCGAGCGCCGCCAGGACCGCGAGGGGGACGAAGAACCACAGCTGCCCGGCGAACAGCCCGATGACGATGACGACCACCAGGGTGCCGAGCGCCGAGGCGAACACGATCGGCAGCGCCTTCGGGTCGGCCTGCCGGAGCACCTGGGCGACCATGCGGATCTGCTTGAGACGGCCCGGACGCTCCTGGGCACCGTCCGTGGGCTTTTTCGACATGAATCCAAGGATAGTCGGGTCAGCCGCCCGACCCGACATCCCCGGCTAGGCGCGCGCCTCGATCGCCTGCTTGTAGAGGCGCCCGGCGCGGTAGCTGGACCGGACGAGCGGCCCGGACATGACGCCCGCGAAGCCGAGCTCCTCCGCCTCCGCCGCCAGCTCCACGAACTCCTCCGGCTTCACCCACCGCTCGACCGGGTGGTGGAGGGGGCTCGGCCGCAGGTACTGGGTGATCGTGACGAGCTCGCAGTCGGCGTCGCGCAGGTCGCGCAGCGCCTGCGAGATCTCCTCGCGGGTCTCGCCCATGCCGAGGATCAGGTTGGACTTGGTGACCAGGCCGGCCTCGCGCGCGTTGGCCAGGACCTCCAGGGACCGCTCGTAGCGGAACCCGGGCCGGATCCGCTTGAAGATCCGCGGAACCGTCTCGATGTTGTGCGCGAGCACCTCGGGCCGGGAGGAGAACACCTCGGCGAGCTGCTCCGGGTCGTTGTTGAAGTCGGGGATGAGCAGCTCGACGCCGCAGCCGGGGATGGCCGCGTGGATCTGCCGCACGGTCTCCGCGTACAGCCAGGCGCCGCCGTCCTCCAGGTCGTCGCGGGTGACGCCGGTGACGGTCGCGTACTTCAGGCCCATCTTCGCGACGGACTCGGCGACGCGGCGCGGCTCGTCCCGGTCGAGCGGCTCCGGCCGGCCGGTGGCGATCTGGCAGAAGTCGCAGCGCCGGGTGCACTGGTCGCCGCCGATCAGGAACGTGGCCTCCCGGTCCTCCCAGCATTCGTAGATGTTGGGGCAGCCGGCCTCCTGGCACACCGTGTGCAAACCCTCGGATTTCACCAGGCCGCTGAGCTCGCGGTACTGCGGGCCCATCTTCAGCCGGGTCTTGATCCAGTCGGGCTTGCGCTCGATCGGGGTCTGGCTGTTGCGCGCCTCGACGCGCAGGAGCTTGCGCCCCTCAGGTGTCACCGTCGTCACGCATCCCAGACTACGTCGCGATCTCCGGTGCGGCACACGGGGCCCGGCCGCTCCCGCGGCCCCCCGGCGGGCAGGGCCTCAATGCCGTATCGGAGCGATCTCGAACGTATGACAGTACCCCGTTCGACTGGCGTATTCGCGTGTTTCGGCCATGCTCCACAGTGGATCTCTCTAGGGTGACTCCCTGTCGTCACGCAACAGCGTTAGCAGGAGGACCGCAGTGGGTCTGGCAATGTCGTACCTCAGGGTGCCGCCGGTGCTGGAGGGGGAGCCGGATCCCGGCCGCATCGCCCGCCACATCTTCGGTGCCGCCGACTGGCGCCGCCGCGGCGCGTCGGGACTGTTCGAGCTCGGCTGGGCGTGGCAGGCGATGCACTACCTCGTCACCGGCGACCCGTGGGACGGGCGGCAGCCGGAGGCGGACGTCGTGTGCGGCGGTCGGCTCCTCACCGAGGACGGCGCCGACGAGCTGGGCATGGACGTCATCTACCTCGCGCCGGACCGGGTGAAGCCCACCGCGGACCACCTGGCCGCGACGCCGTTCGGCAAGGTGGCCGGGCGGTACGACCCGGCGGCGATGGGCAAGGCCGGCGTGCAGGACGCGCAGCGGCTGGACGGCGCCGCCCGCGACAAGGTCCTCAAGCCCGCCTACGAGGGCCTGGCGGAGTTCTTCAAGGCGGCCGCCGCCGAGGGCCAGGCCGTCTACAAGGTCATGGCCTAGCGCCCCGCGCGCTCTTCTACACGCCGAGCTGCGCGGTGGTGCGGTGGAACGTCTCCTCCGCGCCCAGCGCCGCGGCGAGGTGCCGCTCGACCAGCGGGACGACTTCGGCGACGGTGACGTCGCGGCCGAGTTCCCGGCTGAGGTTCGTGGACCCCACGTCCCGGATCCCGCAGGCCACGATCTTGTCGAACCAGCCCATGTCGTTGTCGCAGTTGAGCATGAAGCCGTGCATCGCCACGCCCCGCGCCACCCGGATCCCGATGGAGCCGATCTTGCGGTCGGGGGCGCCGGGCACCCACAGCCCGCTGCGGCCCTCCACCGTGACGGTCTCCAGGCCCAGGTCGGCGCAGACGTCCATCATCATCTGCTCCAGCAGCCGCACGTAGCCGACGACGTCGACGGGATCGGGCAGCCGGACGATCGGGTAGCCGGTGAGCTGCCCCGGGCCGTGCCAGGTGATCTTGCCGCCGCGGTCGACGTCGATCACGGGGGCGCCCGGGTCGCCGAACGGGCGGTCGAGCGCCTCGGTCCGCTTGCCCGCCGTGTAGACCGGCTGATGCTCCATCAGCAGGACGGTGTCGGGAATGGCGTCGTCCACCCGCAGCGCGTGGGTGCGCTTCTGCAGGTCCCAGCCGGCCTCGTAGGGGACGGCCGCCGCGCCGAACCCCGCGTGCACCACCACCAGCTCGCGTACGTCCACATCCACATCGCTCACCCGGCCAGCTTATGCCGCCTACCGGCGGGTAGCCGACGCGGTCAGAGCGCGGCGAGCAGGCGCGGCTCCAGCCGGGTCTCCTTCGCCTTCCCCGGCCCGTCCGGCTCGATGCGGTAGGCGCCCGCCTCCTGCCGGTAGGAGACGGCCTGGACGAACTCGGTCCCCACGTAGTGCAGCGCCACGGACTCGTCGGCCGCGTACCCGCCCGGCAGCGTCCCCGCGCCGACGAGCTGCTGCAGCAGCGGCCGCCGCTGCGGCTCGCTGTCGTAGTGCACGCCGCACGAGTACGGCAGCAGGCCGAGGCCGTCGGTCATCGGGGTGAGCTCCGGCCCGAACGAGTCGGTGTTGCCGCCGGCGTGCCAGCACAGCGCGCCCGCGCTCTGCCCGGACAGCACGACGCCCTCCTGCCACGCCTCCCGCATGATCGCGTCGAGCCCGTGCAGCCGCCACAGGGCGAGGAGGTTCGCGACGCTGCCGCCCGACACGTACACGAGGTCCTGGGTGAGGAGGTGGGCCCGGACGTCCTGGACGTTCGGCATGGGGAAGAGCGCCAGATGGCTGACCTCGGCGTCCATCGAGGAGAACGCCGCGTAGAAGCGCGACACGTACTCCGCGGCGTCGCCGACGGCCGTCGCCAGGAAGCAGACCCGGGGCCGGTCCTGCCCGGTCAGGTCGAACGCGTAGCGCAGCAGCGGGCTCGGGGCGATGCCGCCCCGGCCGTCCGGCACGAACGTGCCCCCGCCGATCGCGAGGATGTGCGGCTGTCCGTCGGTGCTCATTCGCCCTCCTCTTGAGCCGAGCTGTCCCAATGTCACCGTATGGCTACCGAATGGGGCCGGCCGGGACTTTGACGAATCTTGGGGCTCACAGGACGGCGGCGAGAGCCTCGTCCACGTGCTCGTGGGCGAACCGGAAGCCGGCCTCGCCCAGCCGGCGCGGCAGCGCCCGCTGGCTGATCAGCGGCCCCTCGTCGGCGAACCCGCGCAGCGCCGCGCGCAGCGCGAACCGCGGCACCGCCAGCCGCGCCGGCCGGTGCAGGACGCGGCCGAGCGCCCGCGTGTACTCCTCGTTCGTCACCGGGTTCGGCGCGGTGAGGTTGACCGGCCCGTCGATCTCGTGGTCGATGAGGAACCGCAGCGCCGCGATCTGGTCGGCGATGGAGATCCAGCTCGTCCACTGCCGTCCGTCGCCGAGCCGCGCGCCCAGCCCGAGCCGGAACAGCGGCAGCGTCCGCCCGAGCAGACCCCCGTCGGGGGTCAGCACCACCCCGGTGCGCGGCAGGACGAGCCGGACGCCCGCGTCCCGCGCCGGGGCGGCCGCGGCCTCCCAGTCGCGGACGAGCGCCGCGAGGAACCCCCGCCCCATGGGGGACTTCTCGTCCACCTCGCGGCCGCCGGTGTCGCCGTAGTAGCCGATCGCCGACCCGCACACGAGGACGCGGGGCCGCGGGTTCGCCGCCGCGATCGCCTCGGCGAGCGTCCGGGTGCCGACCACCCGGCTGTCCCGGATCTTCTGCCGGTACGCCTTCGTCCACGGCCGGTCGCCGACTGCGGCGCCCGCCAGGTGCACGACGGCGTCCGCGCCCTCCAGGGAGTCCTTGTCGACGCATCCGTCGGCGGGGGACCAGCGCGCCTCGTCGTCCCGCTCCGGCTCCCTGCGCACCAGCCGGACGACGTCGTGGCCGTCCTCCCGCAATGACTTCACCAGCGCCGAGCCGATGAGGCCCGACGAGCCCGTGACGGTGACCCTCATGTCCCCACCCTAGGCGGACGGCGCCACCGGTTGCTGAGATTCTCAGCCGGGTTCCGCGTTTCCCCGGACGCGCGGTACCCCCGCCGCGCCGTGGCGGCGCGGCGGGGGTACCGCCGGGCGGGAGGAGTACCGCGGAAGGAGTGCTAGAGCCCGAGGTCGGCCTCGAAGTTGCCCTCCTCCAGGCGGTGCTTCACCGTGGCGAGGAAGCGGGCGGCGTCCGCGCCGTCGATCAGCCGGTGGTCGTAGGTCAGCGCCAGGTAGACCATCGACCGGACCGCGATGACCTCGCCCAGCTCCGGGTCGTCGATGACGGCCGGGCGCTTCACCACCGAGCCGGTGCCGAGCATGCCGACCTGCGGCTGGTTGAGGATCGGGGTGTCGAACAGCGCGCCGCGGCTGCCGGTGTTGGTCAGCGTGAACGTGCCGCCGGCCAGCTCGTCCGGGCTGACGTTGCCGCCGCGGGTCCGCTCGGCGAGGTCGGCGATCCGCTGCGCGAGGCCGCCGAGGTTCAGCTGGCCCGCGTTGTGCACGACCGGGACCATCAGGCCGCGCTCGGGGACGTCCACCGCGATGCCGAGGTTCTCGACGTCGTGGTAGGTGACCTCGTTGGTCTCGCTGTTGATGACCGCGTTCAGCTTCGGGTGCGCCTTGAGCGCCTCGACCGCCGCCTGCGCGAAGAACGGCAGGAACGACAGCTTGACGCCCTCGCGGGCCTCGAAGTCGGCCTTCGCCTGCTCGCGCAGCCGCGCGATCTTGGTGATGTCCACCTCGACCACGGTGGTGAGCTGCGCGGACACCTGCAGCGACTCCACCATGCGGCGCGCGATCGTCTGCCGCATCCGGGACATCTTCTCGGTGCGGCCGCGCAGCGCGAGCTGCTCGGCGGGGGCGCCGGCGGGCGCCGGGGCGGCGTGTCGGCCGACGGGGGCCTGCGGCGCGGCGGGGGCCGGGGCGGGCGCGGCGGCCTGCTGCTGGGCGGCCTGCTGCGCCGCGCGGGCGGCCTCCAGGACGTCCTGCTTGCGGATGCGGCCGCCCACGCCGGTGCCCTTCACCGTGCCGAGGTCGACGTTGTGCTCGGCGGCGAGCTTGCGCACCAGCGGCGTGACGTACGGGCCCTCGCCGGACGGCGCCTCCGGCTGCGCCCGGCCCGCGGGGGCGGGCTCGGGCGCCTGCGGGGCGGGCTGCCCCGGCGCCTGCTGCGGCGCGGCCGGAGGAGCCGGCGGGGCGGGCGGGGCCGGGGGCTGCTGCTGCGCGGGCGGCGGCCACGCGGCGGGCGGCGGCGCCTGCTGCTGCGGGGCCTCCGGCTGCGGCGGCGCCTGCGGGGGAGCCGGCGGGGCCGGCGCCTCCTGGGCGGGCGGGGCCTGCTCCGCGGCGGCGGGGGCGCCGCCGCCGGACGGCGCGTCCCCCTCGTCGCCGATGACCGCCAGCTCGGCGCCGACCTCGACGGTCTCGTCCTCGGCGACGGTGATGCTGGTCAGGATGCCCGAGGCGGGCGAGGGGATCTCGGTGTCGACCTTGTCGGTGGACACCTCGAGGAGCGGCTCGTCGGTCTCGACGCGCTCGCCCTCCTTCTTGAGCCAGCGGGTGACGGTGCCCTCGGTGACGCTCTCGCCGAGCTGGGGCATGGTGACGGAGACCGGCATGTCTCAGCGACTCCTTCGTATGACTGGTGCGGCGTTCAGCCGTGCACGTGCAGTGGTTTGCCGGCGAGGGCGAGGTGGGCCTCGCCGACCGCCTCGGACTGGGTCGGGTGGGGGTGGATCAGCTGGGCGACCTCGCCCGGCAGGGCCTCCCAGTTGTAGATGAGCTGGCCCTCCGCGATGAGCTCGCCGACGCGCGCGCCGACCATGTGCAGGCCGAGGACGGGACCGTCCACGGAGGCGATCACCTTCACCTCGCCCTGCGTCCCCAGGATCTTGCTCTTGGGGTTGCCGGCCAGGTCGTAGGTGAACTCCTTGATCTGGTGCCCGCGCTCGCGGGCCACCGCGGACGTGATGCCGACCGAGGCCACCTCGGGGTCGGAGTAGGTGATGCGGGGCACGCCGTCGTAGTCGATCGGCGCCGGGGCGAGCCCGCTCAGCCGCTCGGCGACGAGGATGCCCTCGGCGAAGCCGACGTGCGCGAGCTGCGGCGTCTGGATGAGGTCGCCGACCGCCGAGATCGTGGGGACGTTCGTCCGGCAGTACTCGTCCACCTTGACGAACCCGCGCTCGGTCTCGACGCCGGCCTCGGCCAGCCCGATGCCGTCGGAGACCGGGCCGCGGCCCACCGCGACGAGCAGCAGCTCGGCGTCGACGGTCTTGCCGCCCTCCAGGGTGACGGAGATGCCGCCCTGCGTCGTCTTGGCGCCCTCGAACCGGGTGCCGACCTCGAACTTGATGCCGCGCTTGCGGAACGCGCGCTCCAGCCGCTTGGAGCTGGACTCCTCCTCCAGCGGCAGCAGGTGCGGCAGGGCCTCCACGATCGTCACCTCGGCGCCGAACGAGCGCCACACGCTGGCGAACTCGACGCCGATGACGCCGCCGCCGAGGATGACGACGGAGGCCGGGACGTGCTCCAGCCGCAGCGCGTGGTCGCTGGAGATGACGCGCTCGCCGTCGATCTCCAGGCCGGGCAGCGTCTTCGGCTGCGATCCGGTGCCGAGGACGATGTGCCCGCCCTCGATGACGGTGGTCTGCCCGTCCGGCGCGGTGACCTCGACCGAGGTCGGGCCCGTCAGCCGGCCGGTGCCGTGCACGATCTCGATGCCCCGGGACTTGATCAGCCCGGTGAGGCCCTTGACGGTCGTGGACACGACCTTGTCCTTGTAGGCGTTCACGCCGGCGACGTCGATGCCCTCGAACGTGGTCCGGACGCCGAACTTCGCCGCCTCGCGGGACTGGTCCGCCACCTCGGCCGCGTGCAGCAGCGCCTTGGTGGGGATGCACCCGCGGTTGAGGCACGTGCCGCCGAGTGTCTCGTCCCGCTCGATGAGCGCGACCGACCTGCCGAGCTCGGCGGCGCGCAGCGCGCACGCGTAACCGCCGCTGCCGGCTCCCAGGACGACGATGTCGAAGGGGCCGCTGTTGGCCACTGGACGCTCCCTTTCCCCTGTCGTGGCGCCGGCGTGGACCGCGGCGCCCTGGCCCTCAGGGCGGGGCGGGGCGCACCGTCACCCGGGCCCCCGCCGCCATGAGAAACCTATTGTGTTCTCCGCCGGGTGACAGCGGCGGGGTTCGCTACAGAATTCCCGCGGCGACGTCCTCGGCGATCTGCACCAGCGTGCGCGTCGCGGCTCCCGTGCCGCCCTTCGGCGTGTACCCGTACGGCTCGCCCTTGTTGAACGACGGGCCCGCGATGTCCAGATGCGCCCACTTGACGCCCTCCGGCACGAACTCCTTCAGGAACGTCCCGGCGACCAGCATGCCGCCCCACCGCTCGCCGCTGATGTTGGCGATGTCGGCGACCGACGAGTCGAGGCCCTTGCGCAGCTCCGCGGGCAGCGGCATGCCCCACGACGGTTCGCCGGCGCGCTCGGCCGCCGCGACGACCTTCGCGCGGACGTCGTCGTCGTTGGCCATGACGCCGGCGGTGCGGGTGCCGAGCGCGACGAGCTGCGCGCCGGTGAGCGTGGCGACGTCGACGATCAGGTCGGGGGAGTCCTCGCCGGCGCGGACGAGGGCGTCGGCCATGACGAGCCGCCCCTCGGCGTCGGTGTTGAGGACCTCCACCGTCTTGCCGCCGTAGATGCGCAGCACGTCGGACGGGCGCTGCGCGGTGCCGCTCGGCATGTTCTCGGCGATCGCGAGGTAGCCGACGACGTTGACCTTCGGGCCGAGCTCGGCGATGGCGGCGAGCGCGCCGAGCACGGCGGCGGCGCCGCCCATGTCGGACTTCATCCAGTCCATCGCGTCGGTCGGCTTGAGGGACAGGCCGCCGGAGTCGAACGTGATGCCCTTGCCGACGAGCGCGAGCGTCCGGGACGCCTCGGCGTGGGAGTAGGCGAGCCGGACCAGCCGCGGCGGGTTCACCGAGCCCTGCCCGACGCCCGCGATGCCGCCGTAGCCGCCCTCCACGAGCGCCTTCTCGTCCAGCACCTCGATGCCGAGGCCGGCCTCGGCGGCGACCCGCCCGGCCTCGGCGGCGAGGTCTTCGGGCGTCAGGTGCGACGGCGGGGTGTTGACCAGGTCGCGGACGAGCTTCACCGACGCGGCGAGCGTCCGGGCGCGCTCGACGGCGGCCTCCTCGGCCGCGGGCGCCAGCAGCCGGATCTCCTCGACGGGGGCCTTGCGGCCCTCGCCGTTGCGGTAGGCGTCGAACGAGTAGGCGCCGAGCAGCGCGCCCAGCGCGACGGCCTCCACGCTCTCGGCGGTCTCGGCGGGCAGCGCGACGGCGGCCCGCGCGGTGCCGGCGAGGGACCGGAGGGCGGCGCCCGCGGCGCGGCGCAGGTCTTCGGCGGTCGGGTCGGCGCCCAGCCCGGCGGCGACGATCACCTTGGCGGGGACGGCGCCGAGCGACGGCAGCCGGGTGATCTCCCCGGCCTTGCCGGTGGCGCCGAGCGCGGTCAGCGCGTCCGCGAGGCGGCCGTCCATCGCGCGGTCGAGGTCCGCCGCGCCGGCGGCCGGTGCGGCGCCCTCCCCGTCCGGGGAGACGCCGATCACGATCGCGTCGGCGTCGAGGCTGGCCAGGGGTGCGCTGTCAAGGCTGATGCTCGTCACGTAGCACGATGTTAGTCCTCCCGGTGACCGGTTTCGTCCTTTTGGATCAAGCATTGCCGGCGCCGGCGACCCGGCGGACCGGCGGCTCAGCCGGCCGGGGCGGCGAGGACGACGAGCGCGGCCGTGCCGGCGGTCTCCACCAGCGCGCCGAGGACGTCGCCGGTGACGCCGCCCAGGCGGCGGACGGCGTGCCGGAGCAGCACCAGCGCCGCGGCGAGGCCGGCGAGCACCGCGGCCGCGGCGTGCGCGGCTCCGCCCGGCCC
>NZ_JBIQHY010000065.1:23652-35539 GCF_044508335.1 Actinomadura sp. | reverse complement strand
ACTGTCTTCTCACAGCACGGTCAATCCCGAATCAATGTCCTCAACCAGCCGGAGGGGGCTTGGTGGACGACGTGGGGTATCGGCGACCCTTACACGCGAGAGGCAGAGCTCAAAACCCTGAAGGAGTACGACCCCAGTCTCAACATCCTCGGCCGTATCTCCCAGCAGAAGGACCTCACTGCGGCCAGAACCCTTGCAGCTGGCCATCTCGATGACGCGTTCACGGTCAAGGACGCGGACAAGGCGAACCCCATGATATGGCTCAGTCGCGGCAACGGAGAAACCTACGCCTCGTTGCTGGTGGCACCGGACTGGCCGGACGGAGGCGCCGTCGCCGGGTCGGTGATCAGGCTCGCCACCACGCCGCAGAAAGGGCACGAGGAAGAAGCGGCAATCAATGCCGGCGAGATCATGAAGACCGTGGCATGGTGGAATGACAAGGGTCGCGAAAAGGTCGATAAGCTCCTCAAGAAAGACAGTCTCCCCGACTGGTGGCCTTGGGGCGACATCCTCCCCCGAACGGATCAGGCACCCAAAGGCACGGGCCACAGCAAGCACTACACCCTCGAACTCGGCCCCGGTCTCACCTCTGGCCTGATGGCGATGACACGCATGTATATCCCGGCGCTAGCCCAAGCCAACCGGACCGCGAGCGGAACCGGGTTGCCCACCAGAGATCCGGTGACGGGACGCACATTCGTCGAGATCGGTGGCGAGGAAGCGCAGCAATTCCTGCGCACCTTCGCGGCGGACGACAAGGCTTGGGCACAGATTGCAGTCGACACTGAGGCGTACCGTCAGCTGCTCTTCGCCTGGGGAATCCGCAACCACAATCTCAACGACGCGATCGTGCGCGCCGGGTACCTGGAAGGCACCCTCATAGCCGCTTACGGGAAGGAACGCATAACTCGCGAAGAACTCACCAAGAAGCAGTACGAAGAGGCGCAGAAGCACCTCGGACTGCTTCGCGACGTCGCCGGGTCGTTTCTGGGCGCCTCCCCGGCCGCCGCGACTCCGGGAGTGACCGATGCCTACGCCATCGGCACCAGCTTGGCGCTGGATCGCGTCTCATACACGGACTTTGATAAGAAGGTCCAGGAGATACAAGGCACGTATTCCACATACTCGGACCAACTCTACAAAGATCTGGCCGTTGGCTTGTACCTGGCCAAGGGTTCCCATACCGGTGACTCAAAGATGAACACTTTGCTTCTGATGGCGCAGATTGCCGGATATCAGCATCCGGAACTCATCAAGGCAGTCGAAAAGTACGACTTCGCGTCGCCGGGATCGCCGGAGAAACGCAGCGGATTCGCCGTCATCGCCGAAGTTCAGAACAACGTCAACCACAACAATGCACCCAGGCAGTAGTGGTCTATCGAGTGTGCGGTACACCGGCTAGCTGACGCGGCGGCCGGACCCGGTACACCCGGCCGCATGTTTGGTCCGCCACGACGAAGTCCCCATTGTTCATTCTGCTCGTGCCGACTGGATCTGACGAAGCGAGGACACCCATCGAGCCATCGAACCCCTCGCACCGCCGGCGTTTCCCGTAGGTCAAGAGCTCCAGCTTCCCGTTCTGGCGCACAAGCCCAGGACGCGGGTCGGGTTCCGCCGCGGACGTTCCTCCTAGCAGGAGCGTTGACCCGTCATCGAGCGGGAGGGCCGCCGACCACTCCGGGAGGCCATGGGACAACATGCGAATCCTGATACCTCGCGCTCGGCCGTCACCGATTTGCAGGAGCCCGGAGCGCGCCAGGATGAGGAGACCGTTGGACCCGACCGCCACCGCACTGGCGGGCCGCAGGTCGGCGCCCTTCGTCAGGTTGCCCAGAACCTCGCCGTACCCGGTCGGATTCCACTCCCTGATCTTGTCTGGACCCGCCACCTCGTAGAGCCGACCGGCGCGCGAGACGATGACCGGCACGCCGTCTCCACGGATTACCAACCTTGAGTCCGCCCAGGTTTCGCGCAGTCCTTCCCGCTTCCGCGCGTCCAGCGGATCCCCGGAGGGATCGAGCACCTCGATCTCGTGTCCCCGCCCAGTGTTAAGCATCTCCGTCTCGGCGAGACTGGTAAGGGACATCTTTGAGAGCCGCACCCCTTTGTAGGACGACATGATCCAGAGCGTCTCGCGAGTGAGACCGAGCTGGTCACCCGGGTTCTTGGGGTGGAACACAGTCAAAGTGCCATCCGGCTCGATCCGCTCAACGGGCTTGTCGCTGCCGCTGACCACACGGAGATAGATCGCTCCGCTGGCGGAGTCCACAGCAAGGCCGCCTTCGGACTGGGCACTCGATCTGATCGCGTACTCACCGTCGCGTGGAGGGTCGTAGTTCTCCGGGGAGCCGGCGATCACGACGACCTGGCCGGGGCGGGTGGGCGCCGGGGTTGGGTTGAAGGACGGGGTTTGGTCGGTGCAGGCGCTCAGGGCCGCCAAGAGGACTACTGGCGGGATGACCCTCGTGTAACGCACCTGTCGATGATGCCAGGCGAGGGCACCCTGTGGGTGCGTTCGGGGAGGGGCTACGGCGCGGTGGGTCGGATTTCGTACAGCCTGCGGCAGGTGGTGTCGGCGGCGACCGTCGCGCCATTGGGGCGGACGGTCAGTCCTACGAGGTTGGCGCCTGGCCGGGGGCTCGTGGGGGTTGTTCGTTCGCCATTGCATGAGCGGGGCCAATGAACTTTGAGACGGCTCACCCGGCCGTCTGGACCCACTCTGATGAGGATGGAGGCGGCCGGCGGGTTCGCCCGTGCCGCGAGTACGAGCGCGCCGTCGGCGGTCTTCCCGCCGCCCGCCCAGGAGATTCCGAACCCGGGGCGTTCCGGATAGTCGATCGGGGTCCCCTTCGCACGCCCTTGGACGGGGATGGTGACGACCCCGGCGATGGTGAGGACGGTGAGCCCGGTGCCGTCGGCGATCAGGTCGTCCACGTCCCGGGTGAAGACATCGGTCTTGTGTCCCCGTCGGATGAGGTCATTGAAGGTTCCCGCATAACCCGGGGGGCGCCACCGCCGGATCTTGCCCGGTGAAGGGACCTTGAAGAGTTCCCCTGATCGTAAGGCGACCACCGGTATCCCATCGGTCCCGATGGCCACGGCGGATGGGTGATGCTCGCCCGTCAGCCATCTCTCCCGTTCGCGCCGCTGCGTTTTGGCGGACATTGGATCGCCGTGTTCGTCGATCAGTGTCGGGCCGTCCCGCCGGCTCCTCACGAGGAGATCGCGGACTTCCTCGGTTCCGGCCATCGAGTACCTGGTGAGCGAGGGTTCCGGTCCGGTCGCCAGTATCCACAGTTTCCCGGCGCCTACGATCAGCTTGTCCGCGCGGTGCCATTCGACTGGCGTCCCGATGAGGCTCAATCGGCCGTCTGCGCTGATCCGGGCGATGCGCACTGAGCTGCCGTCCTCGCCGTTTTGCCGGACCGGAAGGTACAGCGTGCCGTCCGGTGCCGTCGCAAGGGTGCCTGCGGGGGCGATCGGCGAGCGCAGTGCCCACTGCCCCGCCATGGCCGGGCCCATCTTCCCGTTGCCAGCGATGGCTACGGCTTGGCCAGGGCTGGGGTGGGGGGCCGGGTTGAAGGACGGGGTGTGGGCTGTGCAGGCGAGCAGGGTCGCCAGGAGGGCTACTGGCGGGATGACCCTCGTGTAACGCACCTGTCGATGATGCCAGGGCGGCGCGCGGTTGGGTCAGTGGGCGTGGGGTGGGGTAGGGATCACGGTGGCGGGACTTGCATCGCAGGGTGTGATGTCTGCCACGATGGCATTGCGGCTTTTGTCCCTTACCGGGGCCGATGGCCGTTGACATTGGCCGGCTGCGCGGCGATCCCGTGACTCCGGCCCCGAACGAGGAGTGTCATCGATGACGATCGACTCCGTGCGCGGCGCGCCCGACACCCCCGAGCATGCCGAGCCCGAGCTCGTGCAGCTGCTGACCCCCGAGGGGGAACGCGTCGAGCACCCCGACTATCCCCTGGACCTCAGTGCCGAGGAAGTGCGCGATCTGTATCGCGACCTGGTGATCGTGCGGCGGATCGACCTGGAGGCCGTGGCGCTCACCCGGCAGGGCGAGCTGGGCCTGTGGGCTTCGCTGCTGGGCCAGGAGGCCGCCCAGATCGGATCTGGGCGGGCGCTGTCCGAACACGACATGGTCTTCCCGACGTACCGGGAGCATGGCGTCGCCTGGTGCCGGGACGTCGAGCCGCTCAAGCTGCTCGGCCTGTTCCGGGGCGTCAACCACGGCGGCTGGGATCCGGCGGAGCACGGCTTCCACCTGTACACGATCGTGATCGGCAGCCAGACGCTGCACGCGACCGGGTACGCGATGGGCATCCAGCGGGACGGGGTGCTGGGCACGCCGTCGGCCGGGGCCACGATCGCGTACTTCGGGGACGGGGCGACCTCGCAGGGCGACGTGAACGAGTCGTTCGTGTTCGCCTCCGTCTTCAACGCGCCGATCGTGTTCTTCTGCCAGAACAACCAGTACGCCATCTCCGAGCCGCTGGAGAAGCAGACGAGGATCCCGCTCTACAAGCGGGCGCAGGGGTTCGGCTTCCCCGGCCTGCGCGTGGACGGGAACGACGTCTTCGCCTGCCTCGCCGTGACCAGGAAGGCGCTGGAGAACGCCCGGACGGGGCAGGGGCCGACGCTGGTGGAGGCCTACACCTACCGGATGGGCGCCCACACGACGACCGACGACCCCACGCGGTACCGGCTGAAGGCCGAAGAGGAGGCGTGGAAGCTCAAGGACCCGATCGAGCGCGTCAAGGCGTACCTGGTGCGGAACGACCTGGCGGACGCGGGGTTCTTCGAGAAGGTCGAGGACGAGGCCAAGCAGCTGGCGAAGGAGCTGCGCGAGGGCTGCCGGGCGATGCCCGATCCGAAGCCGCTGTCGATGTTCGAGCACGTGTACGCCGAGCGGCATCCGCTGATGACCGAGGAGCAGGAGCAGTTCGCCGCCTACCTGGCGTCGTTCGAGGAGGAGGCGAAATGACCACCCTGACCCTCGGCAAAGCGCTGAACGAGGGCCTGCGCAAGGCCATGGAGAACGACCCGAAGGTCCTCGTGATGGGCGAGGACGTCGGGAAGCTCGGCGGGGTCTTCCGGATCACGGACGGCCTGCAGAAGGACTTCGGGGAGGAGCGGGTCATCGACACGCCGCTCGCCGAGTCCGGGATCATCGGGACGGCGATCGGGCTGGCGCTCCGCGGCTACCGGCCGGTGTGCGAGATCCAGTTCGACGGGTTCGTGTTCCCGGCCGCCGACCAGATCATCACGCAGCTCGCGAAGATGCGGATGCGGTCGCTGGGCGCGCTGTCGCTGCCGGTCGTCGTCCGGATCCCGTGCGGCGGCGGCATCGGCGCGGTGGAGCACCATTCGGAGTCGCCCGAGGCGTACTTCACGCACACCGCGGGGCTGCGCGTGGTGACGTGCTCCAACCCGGTGGACGCGTTCTCGATGATCCAGCAGTCGATCGCGTCCCCCGACCCGGTGATCTTCTTCGAGCCGAAGCGCCGGTACTGGGACAAGGCGGAGGTCGAGGTCGACGGCACGGACTGGACGCCGCTGCACGAGGCGCGGGTCGTCCAGCCGGGCGAGCACGTGACAGTGCTGGCGTACGGGCCGTCGGTGAAGACGTGCCTGGAGGCGGCCGCGGCGGCCGCCTCGGAGGGGCGGTCGCTGGAGGTCATCGACCTGCGGTCACTCAACCCGCTCGACATCGGCACGGTGACGGAGTCGGTGAACCGGACGGGCCGGTGCGTGGTCGTGCACGAGGCGCCGGTGTTCAGCGGGTTCGGCGCCGAGCTGGCCGCGCGGATCACCGAGCGGTGCTTCTACCGGCTGGAGGCGCCGGTGCTGCGCGTCGGCGGGTTCTCCACCCCGTACCCGCCGTCCCGCGTGGAGGACGACTACCTGCCCGACCTCGACCGCATCCTCGACGCGGTCGACCGGACTTTCGGATGGTGACCATGATCATCGACACGGCCGAGCGGAACCGGTGGTGCCGGTGAGCGAGCCGAGACTGTTCAAGCTGCCGGACGTGGGTGAGGGCCTGACGGAGGCCGAGATCGTCAAGTGGCACGTCCAGCCCGGCGACACCGTCGAGGACGGCCAGACCATCGTCGAGATCGAGACGGCGAAGGCGATCGTGGAGCTGCCGTGCCCGTTCGACGGCGTGGTGGCGGAGCTGCTGGTCGGCGAGGGCGAGACCGTGGACGTCGGGGTGCCGATCATCTCGGTGGACCCGGGCGGCGACGGCGCGGCGGCGACGCCGGTGTCCGAGCCGCCGGCGCAGACGGCCGCGCCGCGCGAGGAGGGCGTGCCGACGGCGAACGAGCCGGGCATCGTCACGCCGGAGGAGCCGCCGAAACGGCAGCCGGTGCTGGTCGGGTACGGGGTCAAGGAGGGGGCGACCAAGCGGCGCCCGCGCAAGGCGGCGAACGGCGCCGCGCAGGCCGTGAAGCCGGCGCAGCCGCCGGTGCGGCCTCCGGCGGCTCCGCCGGTGCAACCGCCCGCGCCTCGTCCGCAGCCTGTGGGCAACGGGCTGCCGCTGGCGAAGCCGCCCGTCCGGAAGATGGCGAAGGACCTCGGCGTCGACCTCGCCACGATCACGGGTTCGGGCCCCATGGGCTCGATCACGCGGGAGGACGTCCTCGCCGCGCAGGCCGCGTCCCAGCAGCCGGCGCCCGTCCAGGCGGGCCCGCGTGAGGAGCGCATCCCGGTCAAGGGTGTGCGCAAGGCCACCGCTGCGGCGATGTCCGGTTCGGCGTTCACCGCTCCGCACGTGACGGAGTTCCTCCAGGTGGACGTCACGCGCACCATGGAGACCGTCAAGCGGCTCCGGGAGCTGCCCGAGTTCGAGGGCGTGAAGGTGTCGCCGCTGCTGCTGGTGGCGCGCGCGCTGCTCACGGCCGTCCGGCGGAACCCGATGGTGAACGCCACCTGGGTGGACGGCCCGAACGGCGCGGAGATCGTCGTCAAGCGCTACGTGAACCTGGGCATAGCCGCGGCCACCGACCGCGGCCTCATCGTGCCCAAGGTGAAGGACGCGCAGGACCTCGACCTGCCCGGCCTGGCGCGCGCGCTGAACGCACTGACGGAGAAGGCGCGCGCGGGCAAGGCGACCCCGGCCGACCTGTCCGACGGGACGATCTCCATCACCAACGTCGGCGTGTTCGGCGTGGACAGCGGGACCCCGATCCTGACCCCCGGCGAGGCCGCGATCCTGGCGTTCGGCCAGATCCGGGACATGCCGTGGGTCCACGAGGGCGAACTGGCGATCCGCAAGGTCACCACGCTCGCCCTGTCGTTCGACCACCGCATCGTGGACGGCGAGCTGGGCTCCCGCGTCCTGCGCGACGTCGGCGACATGCTGGAGGACCCCATCCGCATGCTGGCCTGGGGCTGACGCGTTCCAATCCGTGGGGCCGGCGCCGCGCCGGCCCCACGGGCGTTTCAGCGGGGCGGGTTGTCGCCGTCGTACATGCGCTCGTCCCGCCGCGGGCCGGAGCTGGGGCCGGGGCCGCGCTGCCGCGACATCATCAGCAGCTGCAGGGCGAACGTCGCGCCGCCGACAATGATCAGGATGACTCCGACGACGTGGATGTCCACGGGGTCCGTCATCGCGTCCGGCTGGATCGCGAACTTGAGTATCAGTCCGATCGTGATCAGAAACACACTGACGCCGACACCCATTGCGATGACCTCCGCCGGACGATCCAATGCCGTGCTCTTTACCTATCCGTCCGGCTCGTCCGCCACACGTCGCCGCGCCGGGCTACGAGACGGGGACCTTGTCGACTTTCCCGAAGGGGCCGGCGTTGAAGGTCACCGACGTGACGTTGCCGGGCGGGGCGGGCAGGTAGACGAACCCGCGGTCGGGCTTGCCGACGGCGGTCAAGAAGGTGGCGCGACCAGGGTCGACATAGGGGCTGCCGGTGCCGCCGGGCCGTGCGGGGCCGACGCGGACGGCGCGGTAGACGTCCTTGCCGCCCGGTGTCTGGATGGAGAACGACCCGAACACGGCTCCCGGATAGTTGGGGTCCGGGTAGGACGCGTCAGGCGGAGTGGTGCCCGGCCCCTCGTTCACGATGTCGAACACCGCGACGATGTAGGCGCCGTCCCGGTAGAAGGGTTTGACCTCCAGGCGCCTCTTGTCCGCACCGAAGCTCGCAGTGCGGGTCGCGACGGTCTTGCCGTCCTCCGGGCGGAAGGAGGCCGGTGAGGTGTTCCCGCGCGCGCTTGCCTTCACCTGGTAGGAGATCTCGACGCGGTCGTTGCGGGCGGCGTCCTTGGCGACGGGCTCGGCGTCGCCCTTGCCTGTCGCCGTGTAGGTGAAGCCGTCGCCCAGCCGCGCCTTCAACTCCTTCATGACGGCGTCGGCCCGCTCCTTGGAGAGCTCCGTGTCGTCGCCGCTGGTGTGGCCTTCCACCGTCAGCGCGCCCGTGGCCTTCGCCTTCATCTGCTGCGACGCCTCGTCCAGGACGGCTTTCGCACGGCTCGACAGCTTCGCCGAGTCACCGTCGAACAGCACGTCGGCGTGCAGGCTGACAGTGCCCTCCGACTGGCTGGACGTCACGACTTTCGTCTCGCCCTCAACGATGTCGTACAGGTCCACGGGATTGGGCCCCGTACTAGAGGAGGGAGACGGCGACGGCGTGACTGGGGTGAACCGCCCGAACGGCTCGGCTCCCACGGACGGCGTCGACGAGGTCGGCGCGGATGACGGCGTCGTGGGGGTGCTGGACGCGCTCGGGCTGGACGACGCCGCGTCCGTCACCGGGATGCCGGTGAACTCGCCGGCCGTCCCGGGCGTGATCGCCGTGACCTTCTGGACGCCCGCCGGGATCGGCGGGTACTCGGCGGCCATCTCCCGCGTCGTGCTGGGCGCGATGTCCGAGCCGCTGGTCGCCCCCGTCGGCTTGTAGAGCTTGCGCCCGACGGGGTCGATCAGCGCGATGCCGGACGGGACGGACTTCGTCGAGGAGTCCATCGACGTCACGCTGTACCGCAGCACCGTCTTGCCCGCCTGCCGCTGCACGCTCTTGACGTCCAGCCTCGCGTGCAAGCCGTCGGCGCCCCCGAACCAGCCCTCCTTGGAGAACGTCCCGCCGCTCTGCGCCGCGGGGCTCGGGATGCCGGCCCCGGCGGTGACGGTCGGCGGGGCGACCTTCTCGGCCTTGCCGCTGTCGGCGCAACCGGCGGCCAGGAGCAGGGCGACAATCGAGACGGCGAGGGGCGAAACGCGCATCGGCCATCCGTCGGGGGGAGCGGGCGAGGGACGCGGCCGATCCTAGTGAACACCACCAACCCCCGCCATACACCCGCCCCCAGCCCGCACCGCCCCGCACACCACGCCCATCAGCCAGCCTGAGAATCGGTGGGGACGGCGGTCGCGCGGACGTGATCCAGGATGTGCTGGATGGACGTCACCTCACTATCGGTGAACAGGTCTTCCGGTCCGCGCGGGGCCAGCCCGGTGAACGGCGGCCTGTAGAGGGCACCGACGTCCACAACGCCGTTCTTGGCCAGGAAGCCGATGAGGAGCTGGAGGAAGTCGAGCTGCGCGGCCGAGAGCTTCTTCCCCGCCTGGAACTGGTCGAAAGCGGCGGTCGCGGCCTCGTACTCCAGGCCCGTGATCGAGCGCAGGAACAGGCCGAGGTCGCCGTACTCCTCCCTGACCTGGTCGATGTCGTCGCGGGTGCCGAATCCGGAGGCGATGAAGACGTCCTCGAAATGGTGGATGTCGAGGGTGGTGAGCTGGCGGTTGCGCAGTAGCTTCTGCACGGCGAGTTCGTGTTCGTGGCTGCGCAGGTAGGTGCGGACCTTCGTCTCGAAGCGGGTCCGGTTGGTGCCGAGGGAGACGCCCTTGAGTTCCGCCTCGGTGAGTTCGCCCAGCTCGTCCTGGAAGTCGGTGTAGAGGACGCCCTTCTTCGTCTTCTGGATGAGTTTGGCGAGGCCGCGGATGCGGCGGCGCATCAGTTCCAGCATCGGCAGGGAGACGTCCTGCCACCACTCGTCAAGGGTGAGGTCGGACAGCAGTTCCCGGTGCTCGGCCACGACGGGGTTGTTCAGCGTGGTCGGGTCGAGGAGCGCTTCGGCGATCTGCTGGACCTGGTCGCGCAGCGTGTCGTACGCGGGGTCGCCGTTGAGGACGGCGAGCTGGAGCCGGAGGGCGAGCAGGTCGAACCGTTTGGCCTCCTCGCTGTTCTCGTCCTCGCGGAACTCGGTGGGCAGGCCCGCCAGGTTCTCGGTGATCTCCTCGCGCTTCTCGGCGGTGATCCGCTGCCAGCTCGCGGGGTCCTGGTAGCGCTCGACCTCCGCCAGGCGGCGGCGGACCTCGATGTTCTGCGGGTTCATGCCCGAGACCTCCTCTTGGAGGCGGGCGGCGAGATCCCGGCGGAGTCCGGTCTCGGTCTGCGTCCCGTCCGATTCCGGGGCCGGCTCCGGGGGAAGGTCCTGCCGGTCCAGGCTGTAGAGGAGGTCGGTCCGTTCCCGGAACAGGCGCTCGCTGAGGGACGGCTGGACGCGGCCCTCGGCCGTGGCGATGTCCTGGTTGAAGAATTCGACGTTGCGGCACAGGTCGAAGACGAACCCTGACATGCCGGTCATCTCTACACGGTTGCAGCTCTTCTTTGATTCGAGACGCCTTTCGCCCTACAGCCTCGCTAAAGCCGTGTCGTCCAGCGTCCCGCCACCTAGGCAGAATGTTGGGCTAGAGACTCTTGAGAGAATGAACAAAAGATCGAAAATCGCTGTGACTGAGGATGAGCTTGTGGCCGCCGGAGTCCTTGCTGTCGCGAATTGCAACCAACTCGTCATTGGATGCCACCTCAATACAAGCATCACCTGACTCGTTGCTACGGGAAGCCTTCCTCCAGACAGCCGCATTCAGGTCCATCTTTCTTCGACAACCTTTCTGATCAGGGCTCTCGTGTCAGATGCATTCAACGCTTCAGCTTGAAGCGTCGCCATTGTTTCGTTCACTAGAGCTACTTCATTGGGAGAGGTAGAGGTCTCACCTCCGTAAGCCTTCGCCGTGTAGACGACCTGCCGCTGATCCGGCAGGGTGGCGATCACAAAGGTGGCCCAAACGTTCCGAATGTATTTGATCGGCGCGATCTGTATGTTTATTTTCTCTCGATAAGACAGCTCGATGAGGTGCTCGAGTTGCTTCCTCATCACCTCCTTACTGCCTACTTCGCGATAGAGCACGCCCTCGTCCATGACGACCGTCACCGCCGGTGCAGGATCGCGGTCAAGTATCTCCTGACGGCGCATCCTGTTCTTTACGGCATCTTCATCGTTCAGCAGGACTCGCGCATAGTCCTCTATTTGGAACAGGCCGTGGACGACTCTCTCCTCGTAAGCGCGGAGCATACTGGCCGACTGCTCAGCCTTTGGGAAGTTGGCAAAGAACTCGGGGTACTTGTCGGACTTGATCGATTCTAGTAGCTCGTCCCACGTTTCGGCGAGGGTCGTACCGGACTTGAGCGCACGGTCGAGACGCAGAGCAGTCTCCCGGCGGCAACGCGTCCGGCCGCACTCGATCTGCGTGATGTAACTGCGGGTCACGTTCACCAGGTCAGCGAGTCGCTGCTGGTTGAGCCCTGCGGCCTTGCGAAGGCGGCGCACCTCAGCACCGAAGCTCTGAAACTCGGGCTTGATCCTCTGCATCATCACGCCCCTTCCGATCCACGGCACTAAGCGCGGCACCAGATGTGAGTGTTTTGGTACTTCTCTGCGGGTGCCCAGGAATCTTACGCCGCGCCATGGCTTCATGGTGTTCGTTCGATAACACAGGGTGATAGCGGCGGGTACTTCCGGTTTGGCGGGTTGGCCCGGTTCGAGATCAGCCTTCGTCATGGCTGGAGGGTTCACCGATGCC
>NZ_JBIQHY010000065.1:1842-23552 GCF_044508335.1 Actinomadura sp. | reverse complement strand
CACGACTGGGGCGTCCGGCCGCTCAACGAGAAAGGCAAGATCACATGGGCTCGCTGCGCCCGCTGAACGTCCGGGCGGGCCGCCACCTGCTGGGGTGGCGGACCCGGCTCGGCCGCTCCACCGCGATCCGCAACCTCGACCTGCTCGCCGTCGCCCTCCAGGTCAAGAGCTACCGCTACGTCAAGCTCTACCAGGCCGTCGAGTTCCCCACCCGCCCGCCGGTGCTGTGGGTCTTCGCGTTCAGCCCGGACGACCACGCCCGGGTGGCGGTGACCGTGCACGCCACGCCCGGCCGGGGCTGGGCCTACTACGAGGCCGGGCGCGGACGGCACGGCTACCTCTGCCCCTGCGGCGACGCCAAGAACGCCGTCGAGCAGGTGGAGGCCGTCCTCAAGCACCGCATGTTCCCATCCACCTGGTAGCGCGGCCGGAGGCAACCCGATGACCCACATGCCCGAGGCGCGGTACGACCGGCCGCCGCACGCCCGCTCAGCGCCCGCGCCGCCGCCGTCCGCGCGTCCGGTCGGACGTCTGGAACTGGATGTCGACATCGACCGGGCCCTCGATGACCTGTGCCGCGTCTTTCCCGGCATCTGCATCTGGCACGGCGAGTTCACTGGTTCGTTCTGGGCCCTCCTCCCGGACCGGCTGGTCGAGGCCAGGACGCCCGCAGTTCTGGCCCGGCAGCTCCGCGCCGCTCTGCCCGTGCCCCGCCAGCGTCCCCGCGCCGAACCTGATCCCCATGCGCGCGGCCCTCGGACGTCCACCCGCCGCGCGGACGGCACCTGGACGCCCGCGAAGTCCCCCGCTCGGCGACCGGCACCACGGGGGAGGCGTGGCCGTCGTGTCGTCCGCCGGCTCCTGACCATCTGCCTCCACCTGACGCCGGTGGGTCCATTCCCGTGACCGCCGGCCCGCGAAAGCCCGCGCGCTCTTTGGGACGTCCATGAGGTCCAGGCCGGTGGCCTCAGTGATGGCGCGGCCCACGTGACGACCCTTGGCGGGGATCGGGGAGGCATCCGTAGATTGGCCTGCGTGGGCGGCTATGACCTGATCGCGTACGCGGGCAACGCGGAGGACGTGGTGCTGATGCGCGCCTTCGCCGGCCACCGGGAAGGGTTCTTCGTGGACGTCGGCGCCGGGGAGCCTGCGAGCGGCTCGCTCACCAAGAACCTTGTGGACGGCCTGGGCTGGCGGGGCGTCAACGTTGAGCCGCTGCCCGAGCGCCACGCACGGCTTCAACAGGCCCGGCCCGGCGACGTCAGCCTGTGCGCTGCCGTGGGAGACGAGCCGGGGACAGCAACGTTCTTCCGGGTGGTCCCCGGGAGCGGGAAGAAGGGCGGCGGAGGTCTCAGCACCCTGCGCAGGGATGTCCTGGAGAGGCATCTCGCTGACGGCTGGCGCCATGAGGAACTGCGCGTCGAGGTCGTCACACTGGAGATGATCCTCACCGCGTATGCGGAACCGGGCTTCGACCTGCTGAAGGTCGACGTGGAGGGGGCCGAGGCGGCGGTGCTGCGGTCGGCGGACCTTCGGGCGTGGCGGCCGCGGGCCATCGTGGTCGAGGCGACCGTTCCGCTGACGGCCCTGCCCAGTCATCAGGAATGGGAGCCCGGCGTCCTGGCCGCCGGATACGAACTGGCGCTCTTCGACGGTCTCAACCGCTTCTACGTCCGAGATGACGAGCCTGCTCTACGTGAGCGGCTCGCGGTGCCCGCGAATGTGCTGGACAACTACATCCCGTACGCGTGCGCCGTCCGGGCGGGACTCATTGAGCCAGAGTGAGCAGCTCCGGATGGCAGTCGCGTAGCCGACGAGTGATCCACGCTCCGTCGCTGTCGGCAAGCCCGAGGGACGGCGCGTCGATGAGGCGGCGCAGCATCATCAGCGGTAGCAGCGCGGCCAGGGCGTCTTGGTCGACATCGTCATTTCCATAGCCTTCGATGAGCGGGGCGGGGTTCGCGCCGCGCGGCATGTCGACAGCGAGGGACCAGGCGAGGTCGAGCATCGGTGGTCCGGACTCGGTCGCGCCCGGGTCGAGCAGCCCGGTGAGGGCGTCGCCGTCGAACAGTGCGTTGTGGCAGACCGCGACGTCGCCGTGGATTGCGGTCATCGGGAGTCCTCGGCAGGCTGCGTCGAATCGTTCGGCGATGGCCTGGTAGGAGTCCGGGGCGGTGGTCCGTGCCCAGCCCAGCAGGACGCCCAGCGCACCGGGGTCGTCCAGGCGCAGGCCGCCGCCGGGCGGCCGGCTGTGCCAGAGCCGGAGCTGGCGGCCCAGTTCTCGCTGACGTGCGGGCGTCGGGCGGTCCGCGGGAGCGCCGGGCAGCCGTTCCAAGACGGCCCACCATGCTCGTCCGGACGTTCCGGAATCCAGGAGCCGCGGCGCCCGTACGCCTGCCGTGGCACGCACTTCTTCGAAGTAGCGGACGGTCTCCAACCGCTCATGCAGTCGCCGGCGCACCTTCACCACCGTCCGCACGCCCGGCACGACACCCTCCGCACGGTGCGCCTCCAGCGCGGTGTCCAGGTCGCGCGGGCCGTCGAACGCCGAGCTGGTCAACGCGTCCCGGATCGCGGCCTCGATGAGCGCGTCGGACACCCGGCCGGTGGCGATCAGCGCACGACGGTCACCGACGTCCAGTGGCCCGCAGACCGGTGCCCGCAGCCGATCGAGGGCCTCCGACCAGCGACGCCGCGCGGAGTCGGGATCGTCCAGCCATGCGACGGCGCTGAAGTCGGCATCGAGCCCGGCCCACGACCGGGTGACCGGGACCCAGACGGGCAGGCAGTCCTCACCCAGGGTCCGGGCGGTGCTCGCGGCCTGCGCCGCCCGTCCGCCGGAGGCGTACAGCATGACCTGCAACGCCTCGACGGGCAGCAGTTCACGAGATGCGCCGAGTTCACCGAACCGGCGCGCCGCGGCCGCCAGCAGCTCGGCCGCCGTGCGGCGTTCACCGCGCAGTGCCCGCGCCATCGCCTCGGCCATGTCGCACTGGGCGAGCCCGATCGCTTCGCCCGCCGAGGCGTTCAGCTCACGCGCCCGGCCGAGAAGCGACAGCGTGCGGTCCGGGTCGTACCACATGAGCGCCAGCAGCAGGTGCCGCAACGCACGGGCCTCCCACAGCGGCGCGTTCGCTTCGCGCGCCGCATCCAAGGTGACCTCGAAGAAACCGGCCGCCTCCGCGAAACGCGCGTTGTGCAGACAGGTGTGGCCCAGCAGGTCGGCAACCCGCACCCGGTCCGGTCCGGTCTGCGGCGCACCGTCCATCAGCCGTTTCACCGACCGGTAGTCGCCGCGGCGCAGCGCATTGTCGGCCAGGCCGAACCGTGCGCTCGCGCCGATCAGCGACGCGGGCTCGATCCCGGACAGGTGCTCGGCGGCCTCCTCGACCCGGCCGATGATGTGCGCTCGGCTCGCCAGTTCGTGCCGGTAGTAGTCGGCGTACGGGCCATCGGGTGCACCGATCAACCGGCGCAGTGCGCGGTAGCGGTCCTCGGCGTTGACGTCTCCGCGCGCCGTCAGCCGCGCCACCTCGGTCAGCCGACACAGTTCAGGCGAACCGGACGGTTCTGGAAGGGACACCAGCACTTGCCAGTGTCCGAGCACCGTGAGGCTGTAAGCGAGGTCGCCCAATGACTCCGGTGCCAGCCGGTGTTCGTCGGCGGCGCGCAGGACGAGCAGGAACGCCGCCACACATCGCCTGCTGCGCACGCCCAGGGAAATCGGATGGGCGGCGTCGTCGTCCCAGACGGTGAGTGCGGTGCGCGTCAGGTGCTCGATCGCCCGCTCGGTGCTGCGGGTCCGTTCGGCCTCGGTCCAGCCGTCGTCGGTGTCGGCGTCGCATTCGATGACGCTGCGACGCAAGTTCTCGTGCAGCCGGTACGGCGGCCATACCGTCTCGTCGCGCCGGATGAACGGGCGTTGCAGAAATCGCTCGATCTGGCGGAGCCGCAGATCCGGGAGCACCGCGTGCAGGACGTCCTCGTCGAACGCCTCCAGCAGCGCCGCGGCGCGCAGCAGGTCACGGTCGGCCGCGGACAAGTCCCGCATCGTCCGCAGGACCAGTTCTGGGAAGCCGAGCCCGAACGCATCGGCGGGCGGCGCTTCACCCCGCGCGAGATACTGCCCGAACAGCCCGGCCGACAGGTCGAGGTAGAGCGGTGACCCACCCGCGCCCGCAATGATCCGTTCTCGGATATCGGGTCCGATCGCCGGAGTTCCGTCCACGGTGAGCCGTGCCGCCAGGTACGTCTCGGCCGACGCCCGGTCGAACCCGTCGAGGCCGAGCTGATCGCCACCGGCCAGACCGGGCCAGCGGCGCTCGCCGCCGTAGGTGAGCCCGACGGCCCTGGCCGGGTCGTGCCAGCGCAGCGCGAGCCGTCCCGCCGCGATGAACACCACGTTCGGCATCAGGTACACCAGGCGCGACACCAGGTCCTCGAGGCCGCCGCGCTCAGCGGGCAGGCGTTGGACGTTCTCCAGGGTGTCCAGCACGCACAGCGCCAGCGCCGGATGCCTGCGGCGCGCCCGTTCCAGGTCGGCGGCCAGCAGCACCGGCATGTACCCCAGCATCCGATCCGGGTCCTGCTCGGACAGGATCGGGTCGAGCGCGGGCAGGTCGGCCCGCAGCCGCTTCAACCGCGCCTTCTGCGTCGCGGACCGGCCGAGCAGGTTCAGCGCCCGGTACGCCACCGACACCGCTCCGAAGCCGCCGAGGAGCTGATCGACGGCAGCACCCACCTGGTCGGCGACGCCGAGCGCATCCGCCGCGCTGTCCTTGCGCAGGAACGCGGTCAGTGATTCGCCCGGATGCTTGCGCTGCCAGTACACGGCCAGCGCCACATCGAACGCGGGCCACGACCTGGCCAGTGGCGCGAGAGCGGCACGGACCCTCAACAGAACGGCCTCGAAGCTCGCACTGGCAGGGTCGGCGAAGTCCAGAACCGCATGCGCGCCGCGTCGTGGCAGGCCGTCCAGTTCGCCGTTCACCGCCAGGTCCGCGACGTGCCTGGCCAGGGTGGATTTGCCGATCCCGCCCTCTCCGCACACCGCGATGAGGTTGGATGCCGGCCGCTGGAAGTCGAGGAGTTCGTCAACGGTCCACGACCGTTCGGAGAGCCGGGCGAACCGGTCCCGGAACGTCCGGATCGGCCCCTCTCGGTCAGTGAAGACCTGCTGTACTTCGAATGGAGCGCGCGGCCCGAAGCTGAAGAACTGGTCGACGTCCACCCCGATACCCGATCACATCCCCGTGACCTTGACAACGCGGGTTCCGCGCCCGGCTCGAATGGACAGGCCCCCGCCGGGGGTCCGCCGGGGACCTGTGTCAGAGGGTCAGAACGCCTCTTCGGGGAGGTCCATTACGTCGAGGGTGGTGGCCTCGGTGATGGCGCGGTCGGAGGCGAGGCGCGGGAGCACCGTCTGGCAGAAGAACTGCGCGGCCGCGACCTTGCCGGTGTAGAACGCCTTGTCGGAGTCGGACACGTCGCCGCCGCCGAGCGCGGTCAGCGCGATGTCGGCCTGGCGGAGCAGCAGCCAGCCGACGATGAGGTCGCCCAGGCCGAGCAGCAGGCGGGTCGTGTTGAGGCCGACCTTGTACAGCTCCTTCGGGTTCTCCATCGAGCCGAGCGCCCACCCGATCATCGGGTTGAGGATGCCCTGGACGTCCTCCAGCGCGCGGCCGAGCAGGGCGCGCTCGTTCTTCAGCCGGCCGTTGCCGGCGTCGGACTCGGCGAACGCCTTGATCTCCCCGGCGAGCACCTTCAGCGCCTCGCCGTTGTCCCGCAGGATCTTGCGGAAGAACAGGTCCTGGCCCTGGATCGCGGTCGTGCCCTCGTACAGGGTGTCGATCTTGGAGTCGCGGATGTACTGCTCGATCGGGTAGTCCTGCAGGAAGCCGGACCCGCCGAGCGTCTGCAGCGACTCCGCGCCGAGCAGCGCGTACGCCCGCTCGGAGCCGAAGCCCTTGACGATCGGCAGCAGCAGGTCGTTGATCTTCTCGGCCTGCTCGTCCCTGCGGCCCTCGTACTCGGCGATCTGCACGGCGTCCTGGTAGGACGCGGTGAGCAGCACCAGCGCGCGCATGCCCTCGGCGTACGCCTTCTGCGTCATGAGGCTGCGCCGGACGTCCGGGTGGTGGGTGATCGTGACGCGCGGGGCGGTCTTGTCCGTCATCTGCGTCATATCCGCACCCTGCACGCGCTCCTTGGCGTACTCCAGCGCGTTCAGGTAGCCGGTCGACAGCGTCGCGATGGCCTTGGTGCCGACCATCATCCGGGCGTACTCGATGACGAGGAACATCTGCTTGATGCCCTCGTGCACGTCGCCGACCAGGTAGCCGACCGCGGGGTGCTTCTCGCCGAGGGTCAGCTCGCAGGTCGTGGAGACCTTGAGGCCCATCTTCTTCTCGACGTTGGTGACGTAGGCGCCGTTGCGCTCGCCCAGCTCGCCGGTCTCCAGGTCCACCAGGTACTTGGGGACGAGGAACATCGACAGGCCCTTGGTGCCGGGGCCGGCGCCCTCGGGGCGGGCCAGCACCAGGTGGAAGATGTTCTCGGCCATGTCGTGCTCGGCCGAGGTGATGAAGCGCTTGACGCCCTCGATGTGCCAGGTGCCGTCCGGCTGCCGGATCGCCTTGGCGCGGCCGGCGCCGACGTCGGAGCCCGCGTCCGGCTCGGTCAGCACCATCGTGGCGCCCCACTGCCGCTCAAGGGCCAGCTCGGCGAACCGCTTCTGCTCGGGCGTGCCGATGTACCACAGGATCTGGGCGAAGCCGGGGCCGGAGGCGAACATGTAGACGGCCGGGTTGGCGCCCAGCACCTGCTCGGCGACGGCCCAGGTGAGGGAGCGCGGGGCGCCGCTGCCGCCGAACTCGGGGGCCAGGTCGAGGCGGTACCATTCGGCGTCCATCCACGCCTTGTAGGACTTCTTGAAGCTCTCCGGCATCTCGACGGTGCCGGTGGCGGGGTCGAACTTCGGCGGGTTGCGGTCGGCGTCCTCGAACGAGTCGGCGAGCGGCCCCTCGGCCAGCCGGTTCACCTCGTCCAGAATGCTGCGCACGGTGTCCTCGTCCAGCTCCGCGTACGGGCCGCGGCCGAGGAGGTCCTGGCGCCTGAACACCTCGAAGAGGTTGAACTCCAGGTCCCGGAGGTTGCTCTTGTAGTGCCCCATTCGAGACTCCGTTAAGTCCGGCGGCGGCCGGCGGCCCCGCTTTCGTACTGACTAGTAACTCAACATCATGCTACCCGTTGGTAACCAGTGGCAACCACCCGAAGCGCCCGGATTCGGGGGATGCAGGCCACATCGATACCACGCCCGGCCGTCCGGCGTGACGCAACTCACAAGGTCGGGCAGGGGGCGCGAACCGGGCAGCGGCCCCTGCCGCGCGCCGCCGGACCGTGGTGGGAAGATCGACCGGGGGCGCGACCACCGTGAGGCACGAGGAGGTGCTTATGAGCCAGGAGGAGACCGGCTCCCCGAGGCTGACCGTCATCGGGACCGGGTACCTCGGCGCCACGCACGCCATCTGCATGGCCGTGCTGGGCTTCGAGGTCCTCGGCGTGGACGTCGACCGGGACAAGATCGACCGGCTGGCGTCCGGCGAGGTCCCGATCTTCGAGCCCGGGCTGCCCGAGCTGCTCACCAAGGCGCTCGACTCCGGCCGGCTCCGGTTCACCACCTCCTTCGCGGAGGCCGGCGCCTTCGGCGACGTCCACTTCGTCTGCGTTGGGACGCCCCAGCAGGCCGGTTCGGACGCCGCCGACCTGACCTATGTGGACGCCGCCGTCCGCTCCCTCGCCCCGCACCTGCGCCGCCGCGCCCTCGTCGTCGGCAAGTCGACCGTGCCGGTCGGGACGGCCGAGCGGCTCACCGGCCTCGTCCAGGAGCTCGCGCCCGCCGGGAAGGAGGTCGAGCTGGCGTGGAACCCCGAGTTCCTCCGCGAGGGCTTCGCCGTCGACGACACCCTGCGCCCCGACCGGCTGGTGTTCGGCGTCACCTCCGACTGGGCGCACGAGCGGCTGCGCGCGGCGTTCAAGCCCGTCCTCGACCTCGGCACCCCCGTCATCCGCACCGACCTCGCCACCGCCGAGCTGGTCAAGGTCGCCGCCAACTCCTTCCTCGCCACCAAGATCTCCTACATCAACGCGATGGCGGAGGTCTGCGAAGCCGTCGGCGCCGACGTCAAGGACCTCGCCGACTCGCTCGCGCTGGACGACCGCATCGGCGGCAAGTTCCTCAAACCGGGCCTCGGCTTCGGCGGCGGCTGCCTGCCCAAGGACATCCGCGCGTTCGCGCACCGCGCCGAGGAGATCGGCGTCGGCCAGGCCGTGTCGTTCCTGCGCCAGGTTGACGACATCAACCGGCGGCGCCGGGCGCGCACCGTCGACCTCGTCCGGGAGCTGCTCGGCGGCGACTTCGCCGGCAAGCGCATCGCGGCGTGGGGCGCGGCGTTCAAGCCCAACTCCGACGACATCCGGGACGCGCCCGCGCTGGACGTCGCGCGCACCATGCACGGCCTCGGCGGGGACGTCCGCGTCTACGACCCGGCCGCGCTCGGCAACGCGCGCGCCGCGTTCCCCGAGCTGCGGTACGGCGGCAGCGCCTTCGACGTCGCCCAGGACGCGGACGTCGTCGTCCTGCTGACCGAATGGTCCGACTTCCGGGAGGTCGACCCGGCGGCGCTGGCCCAGGTCGTCCGGCACCGCCGCATCGTGGACGGCCGCCACGCCCTCGACGCCGCGGAATGGCGCAAGGCGGGCTGGGAGTACCGGGCGCTGGGACGCTCCTGACGGGAACACCCCGCGTCAGGGGGCCGTTAAGGCCGGCGAGGGCCTGGAGCCCTCCCGGACGAGGTGCGCCGTACCCGGCAAGCGAAGACGACGCGCGACCACCGCCGTCTCGCACCGGGAGCAGCACAGCCATGGCATGGATCCTCGTCATCGTCGCCGGCCTCTTCGAGGTCGCCATGGCCCTCTGCCTGAAGGGCAGCAAGGGCTTCACCGAGCCGCTGCCGTCCGCCGGCTTCCTCGTCTTCGCCGTCACGAGCTTCGGGCTGCTCAGCCTGGCGCTGAAGAGCCTCGACGTCGGCACCGCCTACGCCGTCTGGGTCGGGATCGGCGCGGTCGGCACGGCCGCGCTCGGCATGCTCGCCATGGGCGACCAGATCTCCGCCATCAGGATCGGCGCGCTGGCGCTCATCATCCTCGGCGTCGTCGGCCTCAACCTCGCCGGAACCGGCGGGCACTGACCCGCCCCGACCTGCGCCGGGACGGCCGATCGTGGCCACCGAACGCGGCGATTCGCAGGTCACGGCAAGTCCCCCGGAACGTAATGTCCCGTAACAGCGTCTATGGGACGAGAAAGAGCGCGGGGAGTGCTCCGACACGGGAGGGACCGACCTTGGTCTTCAAGAAGCTGCGGCAGGCGATGGGCATCGGCGGCCCGTCGATCGAAACCATCCTGCACGACCCGAACACGACGCCCGGCGGCGTCATCACAGGCGAGATCACCATCATCGGGGGCCAGTACAACTCCGACATCAAAGCGGTGAACCTCGCCCTCCGCACCAGGGTCGAGATCGAGTCGGGCGACAACGAGTACACGTCCAACCTGGAGTACGCGAAGATGCCGGTCGCGGGCAGCTTCAGCCTCCAGGAGGGCGCGCGGCACAGCATCCCGTTCCAGATGCCCATCCCGTGGGAAGCTCCCCTCACGCACATGTACGGGCACCCGCTGCACGGCACCACGGTCGGCATCGCGACCGAGCTGGAGGTGGCGGGGGCGCTCGACCCGGGCGACCTCGACCCGATCGCCGTGCACCCGCTGCCCGCGCAGGAGCGCATCCTCGCCGCCTTCTCCAACCTCGGCTTCCAGTTCCGCAACGCCGACTGCGAGAAGGGCCGCATCTGGGGCGTCCACCAGGAGCTGCCCTTCTACCAGGAGATCGAGTTCTACCCGCCGGGCCAGTACGCGCGCGGCATCAAGCAGCTCGAAGTGACGTTCGTGTCGTACCCGCAGTCCATGGAGGTCGTGCTGGAGCTGGACAAGCGCGGCGGGGTGTTCACCGAGGGCCACGACGCGTTCAGCCGGTTCACCGTCGACTACGCGAGCGTGAACCACACCGACTGGGAGCGGCAGCTCGACGGCTTCCTGCAGGAAGCGTGCCGCCGCCGCGGCTTCTTCTAGACGCCGCTTCCCGAACGCCACCGCACGGTCCCCTCCGCGATGTTGATCGCGGAGGGGATCGCCGCGTAGAAAGAGGTTCCGTGCCCCAGCCCCCCGGACTGAACGACGCGGAACGGCGCCTCTGGGCCGCGTTCCCCACCGGCGCGTCCGTCGTCCTCGGCGACGACCGCCCCGCCGGACCCGACCCCGACCGGATCGTCCGCGCCGAGGTCATCACCCGGCTGCTGCTCGGCGCCGGCGAGGAGCGGCCCGGCGCGGTGGCGTCCGTCCGGCTCCGCGGCGCCTACATCACCGGGCGGCTGGACGTCACCGGCGGCACCGTCGAGCACGAGCTGCGGCTGGAGGACTGCCGCCTCGTCGAGGCACCGGACTTCTCCAACGCCGAGACCCGGCAGCTGCGGCTGTCCGGCTGCAGGATGCCCGGCTTCGACGGCGGCGGCCTCCGCGCGGACGGCTACCTCAGCCTGTCCGGGTCGGTGATCGACGGCGAGGTGCGGCTGCCGCGGGCGCAGCTCGCCGGCGGGCTCCGGATGAACGGGACGCGCATCACCGCGCCCGGCCCGGACAAGTGGGCGATCTTCAGCGGCGGGCTCGTCGTGGAGGTCGGCACGTTCATCCGCGACGCCGAGATCACCGGCGGGGTCCGGTTCGTCGGGGCGCGGATGAACGGCGGCCTGTTCATGGAGCGCACCACCCTGTCGAACCCGGGCCGGATCGCGCTGGACGCGCAGAACATGGTGGTCGAGGACGCCGCCGAGTTCAGCAACGGCTTCACCGCGATCGGCACCGTCCGGCTGCGCAGCGCCCGCTTCAACGGCATCCTGTCGTTCGTCCGGGCGCGCCTGGACGCCTCCGACCCGTCCCGGATGGCGCTGCACGCCAGCCACATCGTGGCGGACGAGCTGATCCTGTGGCCGGCCGGGAAGATCGAGGGGCGGGTGTCGCTCTCCTACTCGCGGATCGACATCATCCTTGACCACCCGTCCGTCTGGCCGGACGAGCTGTACCTCAACGGCATGACGTACCACACGCTGCGCGGCGCCGGCTTCAAGGACCGGCTCAGCTGGGTGTCGCGGGACGAGGAGTTCCACCTCCAGCCGTACGAGCAGCTCGCCGCCTGGTACCACAGCGTCGGCTCCGACGACCTGGCCCGGAAGGTGCAGCTCGCCAAGCTCCGGGCCCGCCGCCGGCGGCTGCACCCGGTCGGCAAGGCGTGGAACCACCTGCTGGACTGGACGGTCGGCTTCGGCTACCGGCCGTGGCTGGCGTTCGCCTGGTTCGCCGCCCTGCTGGCCACCGGGACGACGGTGTTCTCGATCGAGCACCCCCGCCCGATCAAACCCGGCGACGAGCTGCCCGCGTTCCACTCGCTGATCTACACGCTCGACCTGCTGATCCCGCTCGACACGTTCGGGCAGCAGCTGTCGTACGACGCGGTGGGCTGGTCGCGCTGGGTCGCGTACGGGCTCGTCATGACGGGGTGGGTGCTGGCCACCGCGCTGATCGCGGGCGTCACCCGCGTGCTGCGGCCGAACTGACCCGCCGCGCCGGGCGTCCACTCGGATAGGGCATCAACGAGAATGGGGCTTCATGGGCACGTATCTGATCACGGGGGCGACGGGCGGCATCGGCAGGGCGGTCGCCGAGCTGCTGCGCGAGCGCGGGCACGACCTGATCCTCACCGGCCGCTCCGCCGAGCGGCTCGACCGGCTCGCCAAGGAGCTGGCGACCGGCGCGCACGCCCCCACACAGGTCATCGATCCCACCGCGGTGCCGTCGCCGCGGCGCAACGCGTCCGTCACCGCGATCCCGCTCGACCTGTCCGAGCCGCGCCGCATCGAGGCGTCCCTCGCGATGGCCGGGCTGCCCGAGCGGCTGGACGGCGTCGTCCACGCGGCGGGCATGGTGCACCTGTCGCCGGTCGCCGGCCTTGAGGCCGACGAGTGGATGGAGCACCTGTCGGTGAACCTGGTGTCGGCGGCGGAGCTCACCCGCCTGCTGCTGCCGGCGCTGCGCGCCGCCGAGGGCCATGTCGTCTTCGTGAACTCGACCGCCGGGCTGCGCGCGAACCCCGAATGGTCGGCGTACGCGGCGAGCAAGTTCGGGCTCCGCGCGCTGGCCGACTCGCTGCGCGCCGAGGAGAGGTCCCTGCGCGTCACGACCGTCTACCCGGGCCGGACGGCGACCGAGATGCAGCGGAAGGTGCGCGCCCAGGAGGGCCACCCCTACGCCGAGGACGACTTCGCCGCCCCCGGGACCGTGGCCCGCGTGCTGGTGGCGGCGTTGGAGACGCCGCGGGACGCCGTCGTGTCGGACGTCACCGTCCGCCCGAACTAGCCGCGGCGCAGGAACCAGGAGGCGAGGACGCCGCCGATCAGCCCGAACAGGTGGCCCTGCCACGAGATGCCGGGGTCGCCGGGGATGACGCCGAGGATCATCGTCCCGTAGACGGCGACGACGGCGATCGCGATGCCGATGTCGAGCAGCCGCCGCTCGAAGATCCCGCGCCCGACCAGGTAGCCGAAGAAGCCGAAGATCAGGATGCTGGACCCGAGCGTGTTCGCCGAGCTGAGGAACCACACCCCGAGCCCGCCGACCACGATGATGATCAGGCTGGCGGCCAGGAACTTCGCGATGCCGCGCGCCGCCGCGATGAACCCCAGGATGAGGAACGGCAGCGTGTTGGCCATCAGGTGCCCGAAGCCGGCGTGCATGAACGGCGCGGTGAAGATGTCGGGCAGGTCGCCGACGTCGCGCGGCTGGATGCCGAACCGGTCGAGCCACCCGTCGGTCGTGTAGTCGAACGCCTCCAGGACCCACATCACCGCGGTCACCGAAACGATGAGGATCAGCGACGCCAGCGCGCGGGCGCCGTGCTTCGCCAGCTCATCGGAACGCTGCCGGTCGGGGGTGTAACTCATGTCCTCCACCGTAAGTCTGGACGTCCCTGAACGGTCAACGGGCGGGACGTCCGGAAGGTGCCACCGGGCGTTTCCGGCATAGTGGGCGGATGCGTGCAGTGATCTGTGCGGAGCTCGGCTCCGTCGCCGTCAAGGACACCGAGGTTCCCGTCCCCGGCCCCGGTCAGGTGCTCATCGCCGTGGAGGCGGCGGGCGTCAACTACGTGGACGCGCTCTTCGTCCAGGGCCGGTACCAGATCAAGCCGCCGCTGCCCTTCGTCCCGGGGAGCGAGGTGGCGGGGACGCTCCCGTCCGGTGAGCGCGTCCTCGCGATGTGCGGGCTGGGCGGGTTCGCGACGCACGTCGCGGTCCCGGAGAGCTCCGCCGTCCCGATCCCGGACGAGCTGGACTTCCCGCGCGCCGCGACGTTCACCCAGAGCTACTGCACGGCGCTGTTCGCGCTCCGCGACCGCGCGAACCTGCGAGCGGGGGAAACGGTGCTCGTCCTGGGGGCGGGCGGCGGTGCGGGCCTGGCCGCGGTGCAGGTCGCGAAGGCGATGGGAGCCCGGGTCCTGGCGGCCGCCTCGACACCGTCCAAGCGGGAGGCGGCGCGCGACGCCGGCGCCGATGAGACGGTCTCCAGCGCCGAGGACGTCAAGTCGGCGGCCCGCGCCTGGTCGGACGGCGGCGTCGACGTGGTCTACGACCCGGTCGGCGGCGCCATCGCGGAGCCGGCCCTGCGCTCACTGCGGGAGCGGGGCCGCCATGTCGTGATCGGGTTCGCGTCCGGGGACATCCCGTCCCTCCCGCTGAACCAGGTCCTGCTGCGCAACCGCGCGGTCGTCGGCGTCGACTGGGGCGCCTGGTCGATGGCGAACCCGCCGGCCCAGCGCGCCCTGCTGGACGAGCTCCTCGCCATGGTCGCCAAGGGAGACCTCGATCCGGCGCCGCCCCGCACGGCGCCTCTCGCGTCGGCGGCGGAGGTGCTGGACGACCTGCTGAACCGCCGCGTCGTGGGGAAGGTGGCCCTGGTCCCCTAGGCCGCCGAGGCGTGCTCGGACTCGGACGCGTCGCCGCGCACCACGATGACGGGCAGCGGCTTGCGGGCCGGGGCGTCGGCCGCGCGGCGCAGGTAGCGGCGCTCCTCGGGGGTCGTCCCGCCCCAGATGCCGTCGGGCTCGCCCACCTTCAGCGCCCACGCGAGGCATTCGGCCCGCACCGGGCAGTTCGCGCAGATGGCCTTGGCCGCGTCCTCCTGGGCCTTGAGAACCGGCGCGGAGTAGCCGATCGGGAAGAAGAGGTCGGGATCCGCCCCGCGGCAGATCGCGTGGTCGGTCCAGTGCTCCTCGTTCTCGTTGTTCTCGTTGATGTGCATTGGCTTCTCCCTGCGCCGCGACGAGACCACCGTGCGGTTCCAGCTCGGCGGGGGTGGTCTCCACTCAACGTAGTACTACGACCCGTAGTACTACAAGACATACGTGAACGTTGCAAGTTAGCGTCCGGATAACCTGGGAGGCGTGCAGCGTGATCAAGAAGTGACCTTCCGCGAGGCGACGGCCGCCGATCTTCCGCAGATCGTCCGGCTACTCGCCGACGATCCCCTCGGATCAACCCGCGAAACACCGGGCGAGGAGATCCCGGAGGGCTACTACACCGCCTTCGCCGCGATCGAGAAGGACCCCAACAACGCGGTGATCGTCGCGGAGGTCGGCGGCGAGCTCGCCGGTACCCTCCAGCTCACCTACATCCCCGGCCTCACCTACACCGGCGGCGAGCGCGCCCAGATCGAGGGCGTCCGCGTCGCCGCCGAGCAGCGCGGCCGCGGCGTCGGCCAGCTGATGATCAACTGGGCGATCGAGCAGGCCCGCGCCCGCGGCTGCCGCGTCGTCCAGCTCACCACCGACCGGCAGCGGCCCGAGGCGATCCGCTTCTACCAGAAGATCGGCTTCCGCCCCTCCCACATGGGCATGAAGTACCACCTCACCTGACCGCCGCCGCGGCCCCGGTCAGGCGCCGGGGAGGGACAGGTGCCGGGGGTTGGCGACGGTGAGCTTGTCGATGATCGAGGCCCGCACCGCCTCGGTCACCTCATCCATCCGGGTGTCCAGGGAGCCTTCGCGGATGGCCCTCGCCAGGTCTTCGTCGGATCCGCAGTCGAGGTTGCGCAGGCGCTTCTCGTGGGCCGCCTTGTGCGCTTCGCCCAGGAGGAGTTCCCTGCGGGCAATGGCCAGGGCCGCGGCGGCCACTCGGGCGTGGAAGCGGAGGCGATCGTCGGGCTGGTCTGCCTGGAGGAGGAAGGCGCCCACCGCGTCGATGAGCGCTTGCGCGCCGGGACGGTCGTGCGGGGGCGTGGCGGTCGGCTGGGCCGTCGCCAACGGGTCTTGGACGGTGGTGGGTTCGGTCAGGCCGAGCACTAGGAGCAGGTCGTGCTCCTGCTCGCAGACCTTGCGGCCCAGGACGGCGTACTCGATGGACGGGTCCGATCCGTTCAGGTAGCGCTCAGCCTGGTGGCGGCACAGGATCGTCCAGCGGAGCGTGCCGTAGACCTCCCACCAGTGGAGTTCCTCAAGGGTGGGCGGGGCGCCTCCGGCGGAGGCGTAGCCCTCCAGGAGGTCTTCGCGGGAGCCGAAGCCTCCGACCGGGTGCGGGGAGTTGAAACGCCAGGCTTTGGTGCACAGCCAGCCCAGGTCTTCGGCCGGGTCGCCCAGGTGGGTCAGCTCCCAGTCGAGGACGCCGCGCACGCCCGTCTCGTCGATCATCAGGTTGCCGTTGCGGAAGTCGCCGTGGACGACCGCCTTGCGGCCCGAGGCCGGCGGGCGGTTGTCCTTCAGCCAGCGGAGCGCGAGCTCCACGGCGGGACGGGGTTCGAAGTTCGCGTAGTGCCCGGCCAGGGCGTCGAGCGGGTCGGCGTCGGGGAGGTCCGGGACGGGCGCCATCGTGTGGAGGCGGGCCAGGATGGCGCCGAGGTCGCGGGCCAGGCGCGGGCGGACGGCCGCGAAGCGCTCGTCGCGCAGCAGGCGGCGGGGGATCGTCTCGCCCGGGAGGCGCTCCATGATCAGGTAGGGCGCGCCCGCCAGGTCGCCGCCGTGGCCGGCGAGGGCGGGCACCGGGACGCCGGCCTCGGCGGCGGAGGCCAGCAGCGCCGCCTCGCGGGCCATCGCCGCCGGGTCGGGGGAGCCGGGCGGGTCGCGGCGCAGGATCAGCGCGCGGCCGCCGGCCTCGAACGACCACGTCTCCCTGCTGGCGCCGCCGGACAGGCGGCGGAGACCGGTGATCTCCGCGCCGAGGCGGGCCGCCAGCGCGGCCTCCACGGCGGTCGTGCGGCGGTCGGCGGTTTCCACGGGTCTCCTTCGTCAGGACGGCAGGCCGAGGGCGCGCACCGTGAGCGCGTCGAGGGTGTCCAGCAGGCGCTCGGCGCCCTCTGGATCATCGTCCTGGACGAGCCACAAGTACAGGGAGTGGTCGACCATCGCGGCGAGCGCGCGGGCCGCCATCTCGGGGTCGATCTCGGCTGGGACGAGGCCCTCGCGCTGCCAGCGCGCGATCGCCTTCGCCGAGCGCGCCACCGAGACGGCCCGGTGCTTGCGCCGCAGCTCCTGGAACTCCTCGTTGAACGTGGCGACCTGCTCGATGATCGCCATCATCTTCGCGTTGCGCCGGTAGGCCTCGTAGTAGGCGCGGTTGGCACGGCGGACGCGCGCGGCCGGGGTCGGGCCGGTGAGCGGGACGAGGGCATGGCCCGTCATGTCCTCGAACAGCCGGTCGGCGACCTCCAGGAACACCGCCTCCTTGGACGGGAAGTAGGTGTAGAAGGACCCGTAGGCCACGCCGGCGTGCCGGGTGATGTGCGCGACGCGCGTCTCCAGGAAGCCGCGTTCCTCGAACACCTCGCGGGCGGCGGCGAGCAGGCGCTCCCTGGTCCTGGCCCCGCGTTCGGTGAGCGGCTGCCCGCCGGGATCGTCCCGCATCTGCGTCGTTCCTCTCGCCCGGGGTGTTGACAACCCGATGTCAGCAGGAACAGTATCCGAGCATCGAGCAAGTTGATATGACTGTCAAGTCAACTCTCGGGAGGCCGCGTGAACACCGAATTCGAGCTGGGCGGGATCAACCATCTGGCGCTCGTGTCGTCCGACATGAAGCGCACCATCGACTTCTACTCGGGCGTCCTCGGGATGCCGCTCATCAAGACGCTCGACCTGCCCGGCGGGATGGGCCAGCACTTCTTCTTCGACTGCGGCGGCGGCGACTGCGTGGCGTTCTTCTGGTTCCCGGACGCGCCGGACGGCGTCCCCGGCATCTCCGCGCCCGCCGGGCGCCCCGAGCAGGGCGAGCTGCTCAGCGCGGTCGGGTCGATGAACCACGTCGCCTTCCACGTACCGCCCGAGAAGTTCGAGGAGTACCGGAAGCGGCTCAAGGAGAAGGGCGTCACGGTCAGCCCCATCCTGAACCACGACGACAGCCCGATGGGCATCTCCCGCGACGTGAACGACGGGGTGTTCGTCCGCTCCTTCTACTTCCAGGACCCCGACGGGATCCTCCTCGAATTCGCCTGCTGGATGCGCGAGTTCGACGAGTCCGACGTCTCCCACGAGCCCAAGACCGCCGCCGACCGCACCGCCCCGAAGGAGCAGCATGCCCCGACTGCGTGAGGTTCCCCGCGCCGAAGTCACCGACGAGCGCATCCTGTTCTTCTACGACCACCTTTTCGCGCCCGACCGCGACCCGGCCGTCGACCACGGCACCGCGACCGGCTCGCCCGGCGACTGGTGGACGGTGTTCGCCCAGTCCCCCGACGTCTTCCGGCACGCGGTCAAGGGATTCGCGCTCTACCGGAACGCCGGCCTGGACCCCGTCCTGCGGGAGCTGGGCCAGTGCCGGGCGGGGTGGGCGCGCGGCAGCCAGTTCGTGTTCTCGCAGCACTGCAAGCAGATGCGGGCCCTCGGAATGGACGAGGAGAAGATCCAGTCCATTCCGCACTGGCAGACCGCCGACTGCTACTCGCCGCTGGAGCGTGCCGTCCTCGCCTACACCGACTGCCTCGTCCTGGACGGCGGCCGGACCCCCGACGCCGTCTTCGAGAAACTGAAGGAGCACCTCTCCGACAAGGAGATCCTGCAGCTCACCTACATCACCTGCATGTACGACATGCACGCGACGATCTCCCGCGCCCTGCGCCTCGAGTTCGACGACCGCCCCGAACCGGTCGTCGAGGTCGCGGCCCCCGAAGGCTACGGCGACCGCGACATCTCGGCCGACCTGACCGGAGGCGCCTGATGCCCGCCCGCGTCGCCGGGTGGGTCCCGCAGGGCCGGGCACGGCCCGGGCACTGGAGACATGGCGTCAGGGAGGCTTGACGTCAGGGTGCCTTGACGGTGACACTCGGGGCATGGTCACTCCAGAGCAGATCGAGCAGGACGTCACGTTGACGAGCGCCGCCGCCCGGTATGACGAGCTGTGGGTCCGGGACGCGGTCGGGGACGCGCCGCTGGGGCGGGGGGAGGTGCTGGAACTCCTCGCGCTCGGCGAGGTGATCGCCCGCAAGGCGGTCTACGGGCGGCAGCTCGCCGTGCGGTCGGCGCGGCGGGCCGGGGCGTCGTGGGCGCAGATCGGCAGCGCCCTCGGCGTCAGCAAGCAGGCCGCCTGGGAGGCGCACGCCCGGTGGATCGACGAGCAGGCCGAGCACCGCCGCCGCAGCGACTACGAGGGGCTGGACGAGGAGCAGGTCGCGGCGCTGCGGAGGCTCGCCGGGCGCGCCGACGAATAACGCGCGCCGTCGCGGAAGTCGCACCGAATATGCGGGCCGTCGCGTTTTTCGGGCGGTCGGAGTTTCCCAGAGTGGTGGTTGGGAAATCTGGCTGCTAGAGGGAACGGAGGCGATTGGCATGGAGGTCGTTCTCGAAATGACCCTGCCGAGGAACGCCGAGAGCGCTCCGCTGGTGCGCCACACGCTCGACGCCTCTCTCCGCGGCCTCGGGGTGGGGTCCGAGATCCGTGCCGATATCGCGCTCGCATTGGGTGAGGCGTGCGCGAACGTCATCCAGCACGCCGCGGCCGGAATGGAGTACGAGGTCCGGGCGCGGATGGACGGGGCCAGATGCGTCGTCGAGGTGATCGACGGGGGCACGGACGACGCGGAGGACGGCGCCGAGTGGGGTGAGATACAGGTGCCGCCGCTCGCCGAGCACGGCCGGGGGCTTCAGTTGATGCGGGCGTTCACGGAAGAACTTCATATAGCCGATCGGGTGCACCGCAACGGCTCGGTGGTGCATTTCGAGAAGTCCCTGGCGGGCTGACGGCCCGGCGGTCGCCCGCCGGGCCGCCGGGACGGTCAGCCGGTGACCGGGAGGTCGTGCCGCACCGGGGTCGGCGCGGGCGCCTCCGCCGGGCCCTGCGGCACGCCGCGGCCGCAGGTCGCGGACGCGACCCGCAGCGCGCCCTTGCCGCCGGGCAGCATCAGCTCCATCGCGGTGACGGCGAGCCGGCCGTCCGCCATGCGCCGCTGCTTGTTGAGGGTCAGCGACGCCCGGCCGACGCCGTCCACGTCGACCGGGACGGTGGTGTTCGGCGGCGGCGTGGAGTCGAGCCGCTTGCCGGCGAGGACGGCGTTCGCGAGGTTCGCGCTGCCCTGGCCGTCCGCGCACTTCGCGGAGACGGCGCCGGCCGCCAGCTTCGCCGCCGGGACGGCGAGCCGCGCGACGGACGAGCGCGCGCGGGCGGCGGAGGCGCTGACGTCCAGCCCGGACGCCCGGACCAGCTTGGTGCGGTCCTCCCGGAGGAGGCGCTTGCTGACCTCGCCGCTGCTGGACGAGACCGCGGGCACCGGCGGGACGGCGAGCGGCCCGGTGACCGCCAGCCCGTACGCGGAGCCCTCGCCCGCGGGGGCGGCGGCCTGGGCCGGCATCCCCGCGGCGACGAGTCCGCCGGCGAGCAGGCCGGCCGCGGCGAGGCGCATGACGGCATGGGTGTAGCGCATGGATGTTCGCTCCGTTTCTTGAGATCAGGCGGTGATGAGCACCAGCGAGCCGAGCGGGACGCGGGACAGCGCCTTGAGCGCGTCCGCGGGCACCCGCACGCAGCCGTGCGTGACGGCCTTGCCGAACACGGAGGCGTCGGGCCAGCCGTGCAGGGCGACGGTGCCGGGACCGCCGCCGAAGGTGTCCAGGGTCGCCGAGTGCGTGCCGAGCGGCAGGACGATCGGGCTCTGCTTCCGGTCGGACGGCACGATCGAGGCCATGACGAACGTCCGGCCGACCGGGGTCGGGGTCTCGGCGCCGCCGACGGCGACCCGCCACCGGCCGGCCCGCCGTCCGGCCCTGTCGAGGGTGAGCCGCCGCTTCCCGATCTCGACCCGGACGGTGTAGGGCGTGTGCGCGGTGCGGAGCCCGGCGCCGGAGATCCAGCCGCTCGCCTGGTTGGGGCGGCTCGGCAGCAGCACGCGCCGCCACTCGCCCGAGCTCTCCACCACGGGCACCCAGGTGGGGCCGCCCAGCTCGGTGGTGGGGAGCGTGGCGACACGGCGGCCGCCCGGCCGGTCCAGCACCGGCGCCGGCGCGGTCGGGTGGACGACCAGGCCGTCGGTGACGCCCTCGGGCGATCCGTCCCGGGGGACGCCGGAAAGGGTGCTGAACGTGGTGGCCTCGGGGACCTTGGCGGCCCCGGCCTCCACCGCCGGCGGCGCCGGCCCGGTGCTCTTCGCGGGCGCCGTGCCGTGCGCGGTGGAGCCGCCGCATCCGCCGAGCAGCAGAGCGGCGGCGGCCGCCACCGGGAGCGCCCCGGCGGCGGTGCCGGCGCGGCGGGAATGCCGCGCTGCTTTTGTGGTCGCCATGGGCGGCGATATTAGCGGCGGCGGAGGCGCGCGTATGGGGAATGGCGAAAACGCGGCGCGAGTCGCCATTGCATAGAATGATAACCGCCATTTTGGCGGACGCTTAACGCGGCGTCGCAATTTGTCCGAATAAGGGTGGACGAGTCAGGCGAGCATGGAGAAGGGGCCGCCGTCGCCGTCCGGCCTGGAGGCGGCCTCGTGGAACTCCGCGAGCCCCCACAGCAGCGCGGCGCGTGCGGACGCCGGCATCTGCTCCAGCACGCGGGAGAGATCCTCCAGCCGGCGCACCCGGAGCCGGTCGAGCAGCGCCTGCCCGTCCGCGCTCAGCCGCAGGGTGACCTCCCGGCGGTCCCGGCCGGGGTCGCGGGCGAGCAGCCCGGCCGCCTCCAGCCGGTCGCACAGCCGGCTCGCGGAGGACACCAGCGCACCCAGCTCGCCCGCCAGGCTGCTGACGTTCACCGGGCCGCGCTCCAGCACGAAGAGCGCCCGCAGTTGCGTGGACGGGACGGGCACATCGGGGGCATTGTGGGCGCGCGACCAGATGTCCATGAGCGTGGATGCGGCGCCGTCCAGGGCCGCCGCGGAATTCGCGGCTCCCTCACCCGGCGTGTCCACCATGCCTTCCACTGTTACATACGACCTCGCCGAGGGCATCCCCCGGACCTGCGGGTCCGCCCGGCACCCCGCCCGGCACCCCGCCCGGCGCGCGGCCGCGGTGTCAGCGCGGCAGCTTCACCACGGTGACGCAGGATGTCCTCGTCGGCCTCGGACGTGGTCAGCACGACGACGGGGATGCTGC
>NZ_JBIQHY010000065.1:0-1742 GCF_044508335.1 Actinomadura sp. | reverse complement strand
CGCAGGATGTCCTCGTCGGCCTCGGACGTGGTCAGCACGACGACGGGGATGCTGCGCAGGTCGTCGTCCGCCTTTATCTCGCCGAGCACCTCGCGGCCGTCCTTCCGCGGCAGGTTGAGGTCCAGCAGGATCAGGTCGGGGCGGGGCGCGTCCGCGTACTCGCCCTCCCGGCGCAGGAACGCCATCGCCTGCTCGCCGTCGTTGACGACGCTCAGCGTGTTGTTGACCTGTTGTGCTCGAACGCCTCGACGGTCAGCAGGACGTCGCCGGGGTCGTCCTCGACGAGCAGGACCTCGATGGCGTGCGGGGATTCGTTCACGTGTCGTCTCCGTCGTCGGTGATGTGCGGCCGGACCGGCAGGGTCCAGCGGAAGGTGGTGCCCGGCGCGTCGCCGCGGTCGCCGGTGTCGAGCCAGATCCGGCCGCCGTGGAACTCGACGATCTTCTTGCAGAGCGCCAGGCCGATGCCGGTGCCGGTGTACTCGTCCCGCGGGTGCAGCCGCTGGAAGATCAGGAAGATGCGGTCGGCGTAGCGGGGTTCGACGCCGATGCCGTTGTCGGCGCACGCGAACACCCATTCGTCGCCGTCCCGGCGGGCGTCGATGACGACCCGGGGCGGCACGCCCTCGCGGCGGAACTTGATGGCGTTGCCGATGAGGTTCTGGAACAGCTGGGTGAGCTGCGTGCGGTCGCCGGGGACGCTCGGCAGGTCCCGCAGCTCCACCTCGGCGCCGGTCTCCTCGACCAGCGCCCCCAGGTTGTCCACCGCCCGCCGCGCGACGGCCGCGAGGTCGACGGACTCCTCGGGCTCGTTCAGCCGCCCGACCCGGGAGAAGCTCAGCAGGTCGTTGATGAGGGCCTGCATGCGCTTGGCGCCGTCGACGGCGAACGCGATGTACTTCCGCCCCCGCTCGTCGAGCTGGTCCCCGTAGCGGCGCTCGATCATCTGGCAGAAGCTCGCGACCTTGCGCAGCGGCTCCTGCAGGTCGTGGCTCGCGACGTAGGCGAACTGCTCCAGCTCGGCGTTGGACCGGCGCAGCTCCTCGGTCTGCTCGTTGAGCAGCCGGGTCTTGTCCTCGCTGCTGCGCCACTGCCGGATGATCCGCTCCCGCATCGCGTCGATGATCACCGCGAGCTCGTAGATCTCGGCCGGTCCCGGGACGTCCAGCGGCGCGTCGAAGTCGCCCTGGGACACGGCGCGGACCCGCCCGGTCAGCGAGGACACCGGCGTCAGCACCGTCCGGCGGAACAGCACGGCGAGCAGCAGCGCGGCCACCACGACCATGAGCAGCGCGGCGACGGTCGACCACAGGGCGATGGACGCGCGGGACCGCAGGCTCGCGGCGGCCCGGTCGTGCAGCTCCGTTATGCCGACCTGGAGCGGGGTCATGTCGCCGCGCGCCTGGTTGAGCAGCCGCCGCGCCTCCCGGCTCCGCGCGGCGTCGATGCCCTGCCCGCCCGGGCCGGCCGCGATCTGGTCGGCGAACGCGGCGCGCCACACGTGCGAGTCGGCGGTCGCCTTCTCCAGCAGCCGGTAGACGTCCTCGCCGCCCTCCACCCCGGACAGCAGCCGGCGGATCCGGGCCGCGGACTCCGCCTCCCGCTGCACGGCCGCGCGGTACTGGACGAGGTGCTCGTCCCGGCCGTCCTGCGCGTAGTCGCGGATGGCGGCGTCCTGGTTGGTGACGGCGGTGGACAGCCGGAACTGCTCCAGCGTCGCCGGGTCGACCTGGTCGACGAGGA
>NZ_JBIQHY010000064.1:14280-35922 GCF_044508335.1 Actinomadura sp. | reverse complement strand
CGATCTTCCCACTCAAACGATCAGGAAGTGGGGAAACCCAAGATCTCCTTAGATCACTGTGAGGACGAGGCCGACGAGTGTTAGGACGGATACAAGAGCGCTGACCCACGTGGGGGCGTCACCCCAATCGAGCTTTGCAATGCTGGCTGGGAGGTGCTGGAGAGGCATGGACCCAAGCATTGCCCGAAACGTAGATCAATAGGGTCCAATCCGACCAGCGTAGAACATCTGTTTGCAAACAAGATCAACACTGTCCAGGAGTGTCCCCACATACCTCCTGACCAGCGCCGCAACCTCCCGCGCGTCGACACCCAGCCAAGCCCATCGACCCTGTTGTGGCACCGCCGTTAGCAGCATCCGCTCGGATGGCGCCTGGTCCTCGGCTGCTCTCACCAGATCAGCCTTGGCCGGAGTCCGCTGCCTCTGGCGCTCGAAGGTCCCCAGAGCTGAACACCGGGCAGCCGAGCAGCTCCGCCAGGACAGTCCGCTGTCTGGCGGTCAGCTCGTTGGCGAACACCACCGCCTTAGCCTCTGTCTGGACCCGCGCGGCCACTATCTCCCGCACCTTCCCCGTGCTCATCAGCGTCCGCGACGAGTAAGGCCGATCCATGTTCGCCTTGCCGCCGGGCGCATGACCTTTCTTGTTGCCCGAGACCCCTCGACCTGTACGAACCGCCCCACGATACGACCACCGAGCTGCTCAACCTCGCTGACCAGAACACTCATGATTTCGACAAAGTCCTTCTGCTTCGCCGAGAAGAGGCCGGCGACGAGAACACCGCCTCCGTCGATCACATCCCGTGCTCCTGGCGCATGCCCCTGAAACCGACCAATTCGAGGCGGTGGCTCTGACCGGCCCCTCTGCTGCGAACGCCGCCGCACATACCTCATGAAACCAACACACTAGACATGGTGACCGCGTGTGCCCAGCGCCGACCCCACCAAGCGCGCTAGGGATCGGCTGCCCACCGACCGCCTGCTTTTCAGCTATGGCAAACATCCCTGCGTCAGGTCCTGAGCGAGGGTCTCGCGGTTCTGCAACGTCCGCTCAAACCGTGCCTTCCAGATCCCTGCGAACAACGTCGCCACCGGGACCACCACTGCGGCGGCCGTCAACCATCGCCAGTCCTTTACCCTGGCCACCGCCAGCACTCCCGGCGCCGCGACCAGCAACGCCAACGCACCCGCCAGGAAGGCCGCCCCTACAACCCGGTTACCACCCACACCTACACCCCGTATCCCCGGGCTGACTCATAGATGCCAGACTTGCAGGCGATCACCTCGAACAGACCCCTACGCACAAACGTGACCCAACCTGGCCGTGCATCGATAACGCGGGGACGTCACCCAGATCGACACCGATGAGGGGCGGCTGTATCTGGCGAAGGTGGCGGACCTGTTCTCGCCGAGGCGCAACTCCACCCTGAAGGTCGAGTTCGTCCACCGGCAGCACTTCACCACCCGAGCCGAGGCGCGCATCAAGGCCGCGACCTGGATCGCCAACTTCTACAACATCCACCGCAGGCACAGCGCCAACGACGGGCTCGCCCCGATCACCTTCGAGTGCCATATGGCAGAAGCACGGACGGCATCACCGGCCCAGCTCAGGGCTGAAGTGGCATACGCCGTCTCCACGCTTTGAGGGGCTTGACACCCACCCGCATGACCGCTGTGGTCCAAGCGATCCTCACCCTCGAATCCCAGGGCCGAGGAGAATGGAATCACCTCAACGTTCAGCGCGGAGGCCGCGCTATTCGCCCCCGAGACCGGTGAGGCCATCGGTGATAATGGTGGTGACGAGTCGCCCGTATTGGCCGTCCGGGTCGAGGTCGGGGTCGTAGATGCAGACGTCCGCTCCGACGGCGTCGGTGGCCAGCTCGCCGAGCAGCGTCACCAGGTGTTGCGGGTTCAGCCCGCCGGGATCGGGGCTGTCGACGGCGGGCATGAATTCGGGGTCGAGGACGTCGACGTCGAGGTGCAGCCAGTAGCCGTCGAGGTCGCGGGCCGTGACGGTCTGCCGGATCGCGTTCAGCGCGCCTGCCGGATCGTCGATCCATTGGCGGGCCGATATCACCGCGGGCAGTGTCCCGCGGAGTTCGTCGAGCGCGGCGTCGTCATCGCGGCACCCGGCGTGGACGGTGTGCTCGGGGGCGAAATAGGGGGCCAGGCCCTCGATGTCGGATATCGCCTCCCAGTGCAGGCCGACGGCGGCGGCGAGGTCCTCGCCCGCGAGGCTCGCGCACCTGTCCGAGTTTCCCGGGTGGCGGAAGTCGGTGTGGCCGTCGATGTGGACGAGACCGTATCTCCCTCTGCGGGCGAGCGCGACTCCGACGCCGACCAGCACGCTGCAGTCGCCGCCGAGGATGAGCGGTGCCCGTCCCCGGTCGACGATCCCGCCGACGCGGTCGGCGAGCCGGGTCGCGTGGTCGATGAGGGCGTCCTGGTTGCGCACCCTGCCTTGGCCCGCGACCCAGTCGTCGACGTACCGTCCCGGGATGACGACGCCGGCGTCCTCGGCGCCGCCGGAGAGCAGCCGAGCGTGGAGCCCGGCTTCGCGCAGGGCCTCGGGCGCCTTGGCGCAGCCCGGGACGCTGGTCTTGCGCGGCGGCCGCAGCCCGAGGTTGGAGGGGGCTGCCAGTATGGAGATCATTTCGGGTGCTCCGTCATGAGGTGCCGGGTCAGCCATTCGATCGCCATCGGGTAGCGGTACTCGATGGCGGAACGAGTCGCGTCGAACAGTCGAGGTGGTGTTGATCCTGGCGTCCGGCATCGATCCAGATGGCCCGCATCGACCTGAGGGCCTCGGCGTGGCCGGGTGCCATCCGCACAGGGGGTTGCCGCGCAGCGCCTCGCTCGCGACGACGTGCTCGTGGAGTTCCCCTTCGAGCTCGGAAGGCCACGGCACCATCCTGCCTCCCCACTCCTAATACTCCAGCGGTAAGTCGTGATCTTCAGTGTCTTCAGGTCTGTTGTCGCTGGTAATGGCATGTGCGTGCGTGGGCTTGATGGCGTCGGCGCCAGCGTGACCAGTGGCGGGTGTGTTCGACGGTTGGTGGTGGACCGGTGGTGAGCCGGGCCATCAGGCGTTGGACTTCGGCGAGGGTGAGTGGCGTCAGTTCGGGCTGGTCATGTGGGTGGGTGTGCTCGGAGACCGTGACCGCGGTCAGGAAGGCGTGGGCGAGCATGGCCAGGGTGGTCCACCGGTACCACGATCTCCAGGTGCGGGCCTGGTGCTGGTCCAGGCCGCACAGGCCCTTGCCGGCCTGGAACGCCTCCTCGATCGTCCAGCGGCGGCCCGCGACCGTGACCAGGGTCTGCAGCGGGACGGGCGCGGGGGCGTAGCAGCGGTAGAAGGCCAGCTCACCGGTGCGGCGGTTGCGGCGGACCAGCAGCCACCGGCAGCCGGGTTGCTGGTGGTCGATGCCGATCAGGGCCCAGTGGTAGAGGCGGTGGCCTTTGGCGCCGGTCCCGGCCGAGAGTGTCTGCCAGGCCCGTCTGGGCAGTGCGGCGGCGGCCTGGTCGGCGCGGCGGGTGCCGATGCCCAGGGTGACGCGGTGGCTGGAGGCGACCGCCAGCACATACCCCACGCCGCGTTGCTCCAACTCGCGGCGCAGGTCCGGGCTTTGGCCGTAGACCTCGTCGCCGGTGGCCCACCCCGCGTTCACTCCGGCGTCCAGCGCACGGGCGAGCATGCGGCGGGCCAGCTCGGGCTTGGTGGCGAAGTGCCGGTCGGTGGGCACCCCGGCCGCTTGGCGCCGGGGTGTGTCGCCGGCCCAGATGCGGGGCAGGTAGAGCTCCCGGTCGAGGAAGGCGTGCCCGGCATCGGTGGCGTAGCCCAGGAACACCGCGACCTGGCTGTTCTCGATCCGTCCGGCGGTGCCGGTGTACTGGCGCTGCACCCCGGCGCTGCAGGTGCCCTTCTTCAGATCGCCGGTCTCGTCCACCACCAGTACCGCCCCCGCCGCCCCGAGCTGCTCGGTGACATAACCGCGCAGGTCATCACGTATCTGGTCGGCGTCCCACACCGCCCGGCTCAGCAGGTACTGCATCCCGTACGGGTCGCGGTCCCCGGCGTGCTCGGCGATCGTCCAGCAGTTCTTGCGCGGCAGCTCCGCCAGCAGCCCCTCCAGCAGGCCCCGGAACCGCCGTCGTGTCTCCACCCGCTTGAACCTGCAGGCCACCCGGCCCAGCAGCTCCTCCAGCATCGTCTGCCACCGGCCAGGGTCTACGCTGGGCCCAGCGGCCACCACGCGATCTTCGGTTGTCCTCACAAACACCCATGATCACGCGGTGGCCGTCTGCATGCTCCAGCACCCCCACAAGCAAGATCACGACTTACCGCTGGAGTACTAACCGGCAAAGAAGTTAGAAGATTAATGATGTGCATATCAACCGCCGGTCGGGTTTGCTGGGAAGGTAAGAGAGCGCCAGGAGCGGGCATGCGAGAACTTCCTGCGGCGGTGCGTCCGGTCGTCGACTTCCTCAACACGATCGACGTGGAGGACGGCACCGATGTACTGCGCGACGGCCCAGAAGCCTTGGCGAACTGGCTCGTCGAGCACGGGCTGTGCGCCGCTAGACCGTCCGTGACTACGGCGGACGTCCGCGCGGCGATCGACCTGAGGCGCGGACTCCGCAGCCTGGCGCTCGCCAACAACGGAGAGCCGGTCGACGCCGAGGACGTGCAGGCCGCCCAGACCGTCCCCACAGCGCTGACGTTCAGGATGCGCCTGCCTACCGGCACGGATGCGGCAGGCCCCGACCTGCTCGCGGACGACAGCGGATCGTTCTCCGACGCCCTGGGACGGATCGCCGCCGCATACTTCACCGCGTCCGTCCGCGGCGGCTGGGCGCGGGTGCGACGCTGCCCGGCGCACGACTGCGCCTGGGTCTTCTGGGACTCCTACAAGAACGCGTCCCGGCGCTGGTGCTCGATGCGCGTGTGCGGCAACCGCGCAAAAAAGTGCGCGCGTTCAACGAACGAAGAAAGAAGCGTCCCACCAACACTCGTACGCGGTGACCTGAGCAGGGCTGACCTAGCGCTATCTTTGGTCTCAAAACGGCCAAGGAAATGTTCGTCGAACGCCGACCCGCAACCACGAAAACCGGTCCATGGAGCCCCTGCTTCACTCCCGCCGACAAACTCGCCACCATGAACATGGCCTTCCGTACCCGCTGACGTTTTCAAATCTGGCGAATAATGAGGAACGCATCGTAGGGAGTGATTCATGTTCCTGGAAACGGCAGCGCCCCCATCCGAACAGTCGGGAAGCGGTTGGACTCTGATCTTCTGGGGGCTCACCGCGCTGGCTATATCCGTCCCGATCGTCATCAACTACCGCGGCTTCGCAGACTGGTGCGCCGGGCACCGCTGGAACAGGGCACTGCACAAAACCCACCGACAGTCTGTGTTGTATCAGCGCCTTGGCGCCGCTGTTTTCACCGTGATAGGCGTCCTCGTCCTCGTCCTCGGCGTCATCGAGGTAGCCCACGGATAGTCCTGCCCCTCAGAGGCGCGACGGTGAAGACGACAAGGCGCGCGCCCGGTAGCCGGGCGTCCCTTCCCCATGGAGCTCAGTGACGGTCAGATGGGAGTGTCGTAGGGAAGGGGGCTGCGCTTGCGTCCGGCCGTCCGTCGTCGAAGGTACGGAACCCGCTTCGCAAGGCTCATCCCGCGTCAGCCGGCGGACAGCTCCGTGCATGGCGCATGTCGAGGGCCGCGAAGCTGAACAGCACCGCGACGGCGGCGCCTTCGAGGGCGAGCGCGAGCACGATGCCGGACCGGTAGCCGTACTCGTGGAACCCGAACAGGCTGGCCTGCTCGCTGATCAGCAGGCCGATGATCGTGCCCAGCGCGAACACCGCCGCCCCGAGCGCCACGAGCGCGTGCGGCGCGCGGCCGAACACGGGTAGCGACCGGACACCGGTCAACGACTGCAGCGGGCCCGCCAGGACGAGTCCCAGCACCACCGCCGCGACGAAGTTGAGCGCGAACAGGGCCCCGATGGTCGGGATGACCCGGTAATGGTTGGCGAAGTACTCGTGCAGATGGACGGCGCCGATGCCGAACAGCAGCAGCACGCCCAAGTAGCGCAGCACATGACGCAATGCGATCACCAGCCTGGGACGAGGGAGCCGCCGCTCACTCCGCTCTCGACCTGCTGGCCCTGGGGTGAGACGGCGTACCATTCGGCGCCGAACTGGGTGAGCGCCTGACCTAGGGTGTCACCGCGTCCGGTATCGGCTTGGTAGTAGTACAGCGGGTGGCCCGCGTAGACGAGCTGGCGAGGCCCCTGGGAGCGGGCGATCGTGGTGATCTGGGACCGCTGGGCGGCGCCGCCCGCCGTGGGTGGGCCCTGGGTGGTCGCCGGTGGCCAGATGGCGGCGCACGCCCCGTTGCAGTTCGACTGGTTCGGCAGGTCGGCGACGAACAGGTAAAGGGTGCGGCCCCTGCCGTCCACCAGGATCTGCCCGAGCGATCGCACCTGCTCTGTGCGGATCTCCGCCTGGCCGGGGTGCAGCGAGTTCGTCGCCATCGCGCAGCCGGCGGCCACCGTCACCAGGATGGCGACAGGCGAACCTCGGAGCCGGCCCATGCACCGACGGGGCATGTCAGTAGCCGCCGCCCGTCGACTGGATCCTGTTGCCGGACGCCGACAGCACGTACCACGCGGCGCCGAACTGGTCGAGAGCCTGCCCCTTGGTGCTTCCGGGGGTGGTGCCGTCGGGCGCGTAGAAGTAGACCGGATGCCCGCTGTAGGTGATCTGCGTGGAGCCGTCCGGACGCTTGGTGGTGCCCAGCTTCGCCGCGTCCGCCCCCGTCCCGGCGTTGGGCTTCGCCGGGGTGGTGACCGGCGGCCACACCGCCGCGCACGCCCCGGTGCAGGCCGACGTGCCGCCCTTGTCCTTCTCGAACAGGTAGACCGTCCGGCCTTGACCGTCGACCAGGATCTGCCCCAGGTTTCCCACAGTCGCCGTCTTGATCGTTTCACCGGTAGTGGCACCGGAAGGAGACTCGGACGGAGGCGAGGCCGTCGGCGCCGCCTGGGTAGGAGACGACTTGCTCCCCTCTCCTCCGCCGCCGCACCCGGCGACCGCCAGCATGACCGCCGACATGACGGCCGGCACCCCTGTGATCATTCGCGGTCGGCGCCGCCGTGTCCGTGTGGCCGTGCGGACCAGGTCGGCTACCTGCGACTCAGACATTCGCAATTCCTTCCCTCGAAACGCGAATCGGTGGGCTGATATCTCTTGCTCCTGCCGCCACATACCCCTCCGATCAGCCCGTGAACTGTCAGATCCCAGCCGTGACCTGCTCTTTTCCATGTGATCCCCGATGGTCTGCCCGCAATTCTGTGGGAATGGTGATCGATGGGGCTTTCACTCGTGCGATGGCGGAAAGGGAGGCTCGGAATGGTTCGCCGTCGCCTGTCGCCCAGGCCGCAGGCCCGGGGCGCTGGTGGCCGCGATCGGGCCTGCCGGGGCGGTGACCGCGATCGTCGAGCCCACGCGGGCGCGGCTGGAGATCGTCGAGACGGTGCTGGGCTCGGGTGCCACCCACCTGGCGAGCGGGGCGACGATGCTGCTCGGCCTGACTCTGGTCTTCGTCGGGCGGGGCGTGGCCCGGCGGCATCGCCTTGCCTGGGGCGCCGCGATCATCCTGCTGGTAGCGGCGGCGGTCGCGCTCCTGGCGATGGGCCCGAACGTGGAGGCGGCGACCTCACTCGCGGTCTGCGGTGCGCTCGTCCAGTGGGCGCCGCTCCAAGATCATCTTTACACACTTCGAGTTACAAGCTCGCGCTCATGCGGCTCGGCGAGCATCTGGGGTCTGGAGACGACAGCGGGGGCGTCTGCGTAGCTGTACTTCGCTGCTGTACCTGTTAGCAAGGAGGCCCTCTCCGGTGTCGGAGGGGGCCTTTGACGTGGGAGCCGGCGAGGGGACTTGAACCCCTAACCTTCTGTTTACAAGACAGATGCTCTGCCAATTGAGCTACGCCGGCGGGCTCGTCCCGCATCGTAGTCGACTCGGTGGGAGTTGCGCTCAGGGTGTCGGGGACAGGGGGCTCACCTGGGGGAGTAGCGGCGCAGGAGATGGTCCACGGGGGCGTCGGCGGTGGGGGACTTCGATTCGACCAGGACCAGGTCGCCGCGTTTCGGGTGGCGCGGTGGGTGCAGGCCAGGTCGGTGTCGAGGGTCACGCGGCCCTGGTGGTTCATCTCGCGCGGGGCGCTTCGAGCGCCGGATATCGCCTCCGCCCCTGACGCGTCTGCCCGCACGCCGCTTCGAGACGGGGGCGGCGGGGCCGTGCCGCAGGTTTTACGGTGGGGGTATGGGTGCGTTGGGTGTTGCCGGGCCGGGGAACGCTGAGGCTTTCCGGTGGTGGGGGCGGATGGCTCGCAATCCGCTGGAGACGTACGGCGGGCTCGCGCGGCGGTACGGGGACGCGGTGCGGGTGCCTTTCGGGTGGCGGCGGGCGTTCTACCTGCTGTCGCGGCCCGAGCACGCCGAGCGGGTGCTGGTGGCCAACCAGGACAACTATGTGAAGGCGTTCACGTACCGGCCGCTGCGGGCGGTGCTCGGGGACGGGCTGCTGACCAGTGAAGGGGACACGTGGCGGCGGCATCGGCGGCTGGTGCAGCCGGTGTTCTCGCAGCGGCACGTCGTCGGGTTCGCGTCGCAGATGGCGGAGGCGGCCGTCGGCTGCGTCGAGCGGTGGCCGGACGGGGTGACGCTCGACGCGGCGGGGGAGCTGCGGAAGCTTACGCTGGACATCGTCGGGCGGGCGCTCTTCGGGAGCGAGCTGGCCGGCGAGGCGCGCAAGACGGGGCAGGCGCTGGAGGCGCTGCAGCGGGGCGCGGTGATCGGGACGTTCCTGCCGGGCGCGACGGCGAAGCGGGGGGTGTACCGGCGGGTGCCGGGGCTCGGGGGTGCGTTGACGCATCTGGACGGGCTGGTGCGCAGGGTCGTCGAGGGCTCGGCCGGCGGGGAGATGACGGAGCTGCTGAAGGAGCGCGGCGAACTCGATCCCGAAGAGCTGCGGGACGAGGTCCTGACGCTGCTGCTGGCCGGGCACGAGACCACCGCGGCGTCGCTGGCGTGGACGCTGATGCTGCTGTCCAGGTACCCGGCGGCCAGGGACCGGCTGGAGGAGGAGGTCGACGAGGTTCTCGGCGGCCGCGAGCCCAAGGCCGAGGACGTCGATCATCTGCCCTGGACGAAGGCCGTCCTGTCGGAGGCGATGCGGCTGTACCCGCCGGCCTGGACGATCGAGCGCGACGCCGTCGGCGACGACGACGTCGCGGGGGTGCCGGTTCCGGCCGGGTCGACCATCGCCGTCCCGCCCTACCTGATCCACCGGAACGCGGACGTCTGGCCCAATCCCGAGGGGTTCCAGCCGGAACGGTTCATGGGGGAGCAGCAGCGTCCGCGGTACTCGTACCTGCCGTTCGGGGGCGGCAGGCGCATCTGCGTCGGCGCCGGGTTCGCGATGCTGGAGGCGACGCTGGTACTGGCCGCCATCAGCCGCACGCACCGGCTGGACCTCGTGCCGGGTGTCACCGTTCCGTGGCGGGCGGAGATCACATACCGCCCGGCCGGTGCGGTTCCGATGCGGGTCACGCGCAGGTGAGCCCGGACCCTTGCGGGCCCGGGCTCGGGACGGTCACGCCTTCGTGCGCGGCAGCAGGAGCGCCGGGGCCAGGGCCAGGACGGCGATGCCCAGGGCGATCCAGAAGGAGTTGCTGAACGCGATCGCCAGCTTGGGCGCCACGGACTCGCGGACCGCGTCCGGGAGCGGGCCCAGCGCGGCGAGGCCGGGGGTCTGCGCGGTGATCTCGCGTTGCAGGATCACGGCCAGCGCGGTGGTCCCGACGGACGCGCCCATCCGCTGGAGGGTGTTGATGGCGCTGGTCGCGCGGGGGATGAGGTGCTGCGGCAGCGCCTGGTAGGCGGCCGCCATCGACGGCATGATCGTCGCGCCCAGGCCGAGGCCGATGACGAACAGCGCCGCGGCCAGCACGGCCACCGAGGTGTCCGCGCCGAGCTGGGTGTAGGCGGCCGTGCCGAGCAGGCCGAGGACGATCCCGGTGGGGACGACGACGCCGGCGCCGACGCGGTCGGTGACGCGTCCCGCCAGCGGCATGGCGACGGCGGCGCCGAGCGCCTGCGGGGACAGCAGGAGCCCGGTGGCGAGCGGGCCGTGGCCGCGCACGACCTGCCAGTACAGCGGCAGCAGGACGAGGACGCCGAACAGGGCGATGGCGACGACGACGTTGGTGACCGCGGCGGCGGCGAAGCCGCGGTGCCGGAACAGGGCGATGTCGATCAGCGCGGAGCGCCCCCGGGCGTGCACCGCGTACAGCGCGATCAGCAGGGCGGCGGCGCCGACGAACGCCCAGGTGCGCGGCGAGTCCAGCCCTCCGGGACGTCCCGCCTCGGTGGTGCCGTAGACGAACAGGGTCACGCCGCCGCAGAGCAGCAGCAGCCCCCGGACGTCCAGCGAGGCGGGGCGGGGCGCCGAGCGGGGCAGCAGGCGCAGCGCGGCGACGACGGCGATCGCGCCCAGCGGCAGGTTCGCGAAGAAGATCCAGCGCCAGCCGAGGGACGAGATGATCAGCCCGCCGACGATGGGGCCGGCGACGGAGCCGAGCAGCATGGGCAGGCCGATGAAGCCCATCACGCGTCCCATCCGGGCGGGGCCGGCGGCCTGCGCGAGGATCGTCTGCGCGACCGGGATGATCATTCCACCGCCGACGCCCTGCACGACCCGGAACGCGATCAGCGCGGGCATCGACCAGGCGAGGCCGGAGAGCGCGGAGCCGGCCAGGAACAGCAGCAGCGCGGTGATCCAGACGCGGCGGGCCCCGTACCGCTCGGTGGCCCAGCCGGTGACCGGGATGACGGCGGCGAGACCCAGCATGTAGCCGGTCAGCACCCATTGGACGGATGTGATGGAGGCGCCGAAGCCGGCGGCGAGCGTGCGGGTGGCGACGTTCACGGCGGTCGCGTCGACGATCGACATGATCGCGCCGAGGACGACCACGACGCCGAGCGTGACGAGCCCGCGGTCGAGTTTCTGGGACGGGGCGGCTGGAGCGGCGGTGAGCGCAGTCATGGCGGTTTCCTCGCATTTCAGGTCGGACGGGTTTCGTCAGGCGGGCCGGATGTTGTGGTTGCGGTGGAACACGTTCTGCGGGTCGTAGGCGCGCTTGACCTCGCGCAGCCGCCGGAAGTCGTCCGGCGTGTAGGCGGTGGCCGTCCGCGACGTGTCGTGCAGGAAGTTCAGGAACGAGCCGCCCGTCGCGTAGGGCGCGAGGGCCGCGTCGTCGCCGGCGGTGCCGTCGACGGTGAGCGAGAAGGGGACGTCGCGGTGCCCGACGGGCCCGGCGTCCGGCGCGGGGCGGGCCATCGCGCCGCCCCAGTGCTTCACCTCGATCCCGGACGCGGCGCTGCCGGCGATCGCGGCGATCAGCGGGTCGGGCAGGTCGGCGCAGAGGTGGAAGTGGTGGGGCGGCGTGCCGCCGAGCGACTCGGTCTCGGCGTACGGCATCGTCCGGAAGTCGTCCTGGAGGGGCGGCCCGCCGGATTCGCGCAGTGAGCGCAGCGCCCGCGCGCCGTCCTCGGCGGAGCCCGCGTAGACCCCGCGGACGGCGACGACCCGGCCGTGGCGGGCGTGGTCCGTGACCGCCACCGAGACGGACAGCGCGTCGGGACGCGCGTCCGCCTCGTCCCGGAACCGGGTGAGGACGTCGGCGGCCCGCTCGATCGGGAACAGCGCGACCCCGCCGTACACCGTGGAGACCGGGTGCAGGCGGAACTCCAGCGACGTCACGACGCCGAAGTTGCCGCTGCCGCCGCGCAGCGCCCAGAACAGGTCGGGGTTGCGGCCGGCGTCGGCGGTCAGGTGCCGGCCGTCGGCGGTGACGATCCGGGCGCGCAGCAGGTTGTCGGCTGCGTACCCGTACCGGCGGGCCAGCCAGCCGACGCCGCCGCCGAGCGTGTAGCCGGTGACGCCGACGGACGCGTGCGAGCCGGACAGCGGGGCGAGCCCGAGCGGCGCGGCGGCGGCGATGACGTCGCTCCAGCGGGCGCCGGCGCCGGCGCGGGCGACGCGGCGGGACGGGTCGACGAGCACGCCGGACATGCGGGACGTCTTCAGCAGCAGCCCCTCGTCCGGCGGGACGACCGTGCCGTGCCCGGTGGCCTGGACGGTCAGCGGCAGCCCCCGGTCGCGGGAGGCGATGATCGCGGCGCGGACGTCGGCCGGCCCGGCGGCGTCGACGGTGAGCAGGTCGGAGGTGCGGGTCGCGGTGGCGGCCGAGGCGGTCATGATCTCTTCCTTCCGGAGGTTTTTTCTCCACTTACCTGCCACGCTAGCACCGAGCGGAGGATTTGTCTCCACTTATCTCCGAGAATCTTCGGGGCGCCGGCCGCGCGCCCGGTCGTATAAATAGTCAAGATTCGTGATAGTTAATGATCCTGACTAAAATGCAAGGGGAGGAGAAACCTCCACATGCTTGCTATGGTCGGGACCATGAAGTCCAAGGAGCGTCCGCTGCGCGCCGACGCGCGCGACAACCGGAACCGGATCATCGCCGCGGCCGCGGAGGTCTTCGTCGAGCAGGGGCCGGGGGCGCCGCTGGAGGAGATCTCCAAGCGGGCCGGCACCGGCATCGCCACGCTCTACCGGCGCTTCCCCGACAGGAAGGCCCTGACGAGAGCCGTCGCCCTGGACGCCCTGGAGCGCACCACCGCGGAGGTCAAGCGCGCGCGGGACGAGGAGCCGACGGCGTTCGCGGCCCTCGCCCGCTACATGCACCGCGTCCTGGACATCCGCATCGGCGCGGTCTTCCCCGTCCTCCTGGAGGAGATCCCGTTCGAGGACGAGGAGATCGCCGCCGTCCGGGCCGACGGCATCGCCGTCATGCAGGACCTGGTCGCCACCGCGCAGCGGGACGGCGACCTCCGGCCGGACGTCACCCACGGGGACCTCGGGATGCTGCTCGTCCGGCTGTCCCGCCCGCTGCCCGGCCCGCTGCCCAAGGAACTCGGCGAGGAACTGGCCCACCGGCACCTCGACGTCGTCATCGACGGCCTCCGCGCTTCCGCCGCCGCGCCGGGCGCGCTCGGCGGGCCGGCGCTGACGTTCCGCGACCTCGACTCCATGGGAGACGTCGGCCCAGGTGAGAGCCCCTCCTGAGCGGGCACGGGGAGGGTATGAACATCACCGGAATCATCAGCGCGCTCATCATCGGGGCGATCATCGGGGCGCTGGGCCGGCTGCTGCTGCCCGGCCGCCAGCCGATCGGCGTCATCATGACCGTCCTCATCGGCATGGCCGCGGCGCTCATCGGGACGGGGATCGCGCAGATCGTCGGCGTGCGGACGACCTCGGGGATCGACTGGATCGAGCTGGTCCTCCAGATCGGCCTGGCGGTGCTCGGCGTCGCGATCGTCGCCGGCCTCCGCGCCCGCCGCGGCCACCGCCGCGCCCCCCGCTGACCGCCCCGGCCGGCGGCGCGGCGCAGCGGCCGAAAGGAGGCATTCGACCGCCGCACCGGCGGCTCCTACCGGTTCCTCTACGCGGTCGCTCAGGACCGTGCGCGCGGCCTGCTGAAGTACGACCTCGCCCGGGGAGCCGTGCGCACGGCGGGGCGTGGATTCCCGGCGAGGCCGTCTTCGTCCCCCGCACCGCGGACGGGGACGGAGACGGGGACGGAGACGGGGACGAGGACGGGGGCTGGCTGCTGACGATCGTCGCGCACGCGCGCGGAGGACCGTCCCGGCTGGTGGTCCTCGACGCCCGCGGCCTGTCGGTCACCGCCCAGGTCCACCTGCCGCGACGCGTTCCCCTGGGTTTCCACGGCGCGTGGATCCCGGACCACCATCTCGTCAAAAAGGGGTCGCGAGGGATGAATCTCTGATCTCATAGTGCACTCGAACGGATGCGTAGCGTCACGTCGGGTCATGGGGAGGCCAGATGGTGGGGGGACTTGCGCCGGTGGCGGGGTACGAGCGGTTCCTGCTGCTCAGGAAGAGGTTCCGGCGGGCGGCGGCGGTGCTCGCGGCCGTCTTCCTCGGGTGGTATTTCGTCTATATCGGGCTGTCCGCGTTCGCCCGGGGGTTCATGGCGCGGACCGTGGTCGGGCACGTGAACGTCGCGCTGCTGCTCGGCCTGCTGCAGTTCGCCTCGACGTTCGCGCTGGCGTGCGGCTACGCGGTCTACGCGCGGCGGCGGCTCGACCCGCTGGCCGGTGAGCTGCGGTGACGGGCGGGACGCTGACGTTCGGGCTCTTCGTCGCGTTCATCCTGATCACGTTAGGCATCACGATCTGGGCGCGGGTGAACACGCGGGGCGCCGACGACTTCTACGCGGGCGGCCGGACGTTCTCCGGCGCGCAGAACGGGGTCGCGCTCGCCGGCGACTACATGTCGGCGGCGTCCTTCCTCGGCATCGCCGGGATCATCGCGCTGAACGGATACGACGGGCTCCTGTACTCCATCGGCTTCCTGGTGGCGTGGCTGCTCGCGCTGCCGCTGGTCGAGCTGGTGCGCAACGCGGGCCGGTTCACGATGGGGGACGTCCTGGCGCGGCGGGTGCGGCGGCAGGCGCCGGTCCGGCGGGCCGCGGCCGTGTCCACCGTGACGGTGTCGGTGTTCTACCTGCTCGCCCAGATGGTGGGCGCGGGGGCGCTGGTCTCGCTGCTGCTCGGCATCCACCGGGGCGAGCGGTTCCTCGGCATGGACGCCGGCACCGCGAAGACCGTCACGATCGTCGTGGTGGGCGCGCTGATGATCTTCTATGTGGCGTTCGGCGGGATGAAGGCGACGACCTGGGTGCAGATCATCAAGTCGGCGCTGCTGATGGCGGGGGCGGTCGTGCTGACCGCGCTCGTCCTCGGCCGGTTCGGGTTCGACCTCAGCGCGCTGCTCGGATCCGCCGCCGACGCCAGCGGCAAGGGCGAGGCGTTCCTGCGCCCCGGCCAGCGCTACGGGCAGGACGTCCCCGGCGACGCCTACCGGACGATCGTCAACAAGCTCGACTTCATCAGTCTGGCGCTGGCGCTCGTGCTCGGCACCGCCGGGCTGCCGCACATCGTCAGCCGGTTCTTCGCCGTCCCGGACGGGCGCGCCGCCCGGACCTCGGTGTCCTGGGCGATCGGCCTCGTCGGCGTCTTCTACCTGATGACGCTCGCGCTCGGCTTCGGCGCCGCCGCCCTCGTCGGACGGCAGGCGATCGTCGCGCAGGACCCGTCCGGCAACACGGCGGCGCCGCAGCTCGCGCAGGCCGTCGGGGAGCACGTCGGCGGCCGCCTCGGCGGCGACGTCATGCTGGCGTTCATCGGCGCGGTGGCGTTCGCGACGATCCTCGCGGTCGTGTCGGGGCTCGTGCTGGCGTCGTCGACGTCGCTCGCGCACGACTACTTCGGCCAGGTGCTGATGCTCGGCCGCCCGCGCGAGTCGCAGGAGGTGGCGGTGGCGCGGTTCGCGTCGTTCCTCGTCGGCGCGCTCGCGATCGTCCTCGCGGTGGTCGCCCGCAACCTGAACGTGGCGTTCCTGGTCGCGCTGGCGTTCGCGATGGCCGCGGCGGCGAACGTCCCGGCGATCGTGCTGGCGCTGTTCTGGCGGCGGTTCAACTCCGCCGGGGTCGTCGCCGGGATCTACGGCGGGCTCGTCAGCTCGCTGGTGCTGGTGGTCTTCTCGCCCGTCGTCTCCGGGAAGGTCGATCCGGTGACGGGGGAGAGCCGGTCGCTGTTCCCGGCGGGCGTCGACTTCCACCTGTTCCCGCTGGAGAACCCGGGGCTCGTGTCGATCCCGATCGGGTTCGCGTGCGCGGTCGCCGGGACGCTCCTCGGGCGCGACAAGGCCGACGCCGAACGCTACGACGACCTGTCGGTCCGCGCGCTCACCGGGGCCGGCGCGCACTGACCCGCGGCCGGGCCACACGGCGGGGCCACACGGCGGGCGCACCGACGCTCGGCTCCGCGGGCCGGGTGACTTTCCGTCGCGCCACCGGTTACCGATGAGTAGACGGCGGCCGGCGGGGAAGTGCGCGGGGGAAGATCCACACTGTCCGGGGCCGTGCCCTAATGTGCCGAGTGCCCTGGCGGGATGCGGTTCGCGTGGCAGAATGTCACCCGCCGTGAAGCGCGGCGGTGTGCCGGAGGGAGGTGCGGCGGCGTGTCCGAAGCCGGTCGGCGCCGTCCGGGGCGCGCCCGTCCGGCCCTTGCCGCGCACCGGCTCGGCGCCAGGGCGACCGCGGCCCTCACCGCCGTCGCGCTGGGCGCGGCGGTGGCCGTGCCGGCGGCGATGATGTCCGGCGGGGAGCAGGCGAGCCGGCAGGCCGTCCGCGGCGCGTCCGCCGGGACGCTGGTCAACGCGCGCACCGACCAGATCCGCGGGCGCGAGTGGCACCTGAAGGCCCTGCACGCCCAGAAGGCGTGGAAGTACTCCAAGGGGCGCGGCGTCACCGTCGCCGTCCTCGACACCGGCGTCGACGCGAACCACCCCGACCTCACCGGCCACGTGATCAGCGGCCCGGACCTCACCGGCGGCGTCCGCCGCCCCGGCACCCGCTACTGGGGCCTGCACGGGACGTCGATGGCCAGCATCATCTCGGGCCACGGCCACGGCCCCGGCCAGTCGCAGGGGATGCTGGGCGTCGCGCCGCTCAGCCACATCCTGTCCGTGCGCGTCACGTTGGAGAACGACGACCCGCTGCGGCGCGACGGGCAGCAGCAGAACGGCGCCGGCGAGCACGACGCCGTCGCCCAGGGCATCCGCTACGCGGTCGACCACGGCGCCGGCATCATCAACATGTCGCTCGGCGGCGGGCGCCAGTTCTACAACGGCACGGCGGCGCAGGAGAGCGCGATCAAGTACGCGCTGTCCAAGAACGTCGTGCTGATCGCGTCCGCGGGCAACGACGGTTCCGGCGCCAACCGCAAGAACTTCCCCGCCGCGTACCCGGGCGTGATCGCGGTCGGCGCCCTCGACCGCCGGCTGCGCCTGTGGAAGGACAGCAACCGCCGCTCCCACGCCGCCCTCTGCGCGCCCGGCGTGGACATCGTCAGCGCGGACGCCAGCAACGGCTACGTCGTCGGGACGGGCACGAGCGCGTCGTCGGCGATGGTCGCCGGGGTCGCCGCGCTCGTCCGGTCCCGCTACCCGAAGCTGACGCCGGCGGAGGTCAGGCAGGTGCTCATCCAGGGCTCCCCGGCCCGCCGCGGCCATCCGACCGGCTCGCCCACCTGCCGCGGGACGGTCGACGCGCTGCGCACCCTGTACGCCGCGCACGAGATCAACAAGACGTCCGCGGGGCCGGTGGAGACGCAGCCGCCCTCCCCGGCGCCCGCGCCGACCCCGGCCGCCGCGCTGCCCGAGCGCGACTCCGGCGTCCTGCTCCCGCTCGTCCTCGGCGGGGGCGGGCTGCTCGTCGTCCTCGGGCTCGTGCTCGGCTGGCGGCAGCGGCGCCGCCCGGAGGACGACACCGAGGAGACCGAGGACGTCCCCGAGTACGGCCTGCCGTCCGCTCCGGCGGTGCCGCGCGAGCCCGCCGCGGTCGCGTCCGGCCCGCCCGCCGGGGAACCGGGCATGGCGCCGGTCAACGTGCCGCTGTGGCAGAACACGCAGGCGTATCAGGGGCCGCCCTTCGACCTTCCGCCCGCCGTCCCCGATGACGGCGCGCCGCCGGAATCCGAGCCTGCGGCCACGTCGACCTGGGACGCGGGGACGTCCTCGTGGGGCTCCGACACCTCCGCGTGGGATTCCGACGCGGGCGCGTCCTCGTGGGATACGGAGGCGGGCACCGAGCCCGACGCCCCCGAGGAGCCGCTGCCGCCGCCGATCGAGCCGAAGCAGCCGCCGATGGTGCCGCACGAGCTGCGCCCGTTCGTCCCCGGCGAGCACGCGTCCAACGGGACGAACGGTCACGGGTCCGGCAACGGGCACGATGTGCTCAACGGCCACGACCTGCTGAACGGCCACGGTGCGGGCAGCGGCCGCCACGCCGCCGACGTGGACGGCGCCGCCGCGGAGGACGCGCCGCCCCTCGATGACGACGACTGGGAGGCGTTCCGGCGCGGCGCCCTCGACCTCCCCGATCCGGGGACGACGGCCCCGCTCGCCCCGGAACCGCCCGCCGTACCTCCCATGGACGAGGCGGCCGCGGACGCGTTCCCGGCCGATGAGGAGCCGCCGCCGGGGCCCGTCCAGCCGGACGACCAGGCCAGCGACGACCCGCACGGACGGCGCTCGCGGCACGCCCGCCCGGCCGAGGACGAGGACTACCGGCCGCCCTGGTGGTGACCGCGCCCGCCGCCGCGGTACTCCGCCGGGCGTAGCGCGAGTGCCTCCGGCCAGACGATGCGGGCCCCCGTACCCGTCGCCGAGCATCGACGTATCCGCACACAGGAAGGGTCGATGAACCATGTTGACGACGTTGGCGACGCAGGCCGCGGCGATGCACCCCGGCGGCTGGCACGACGGGGACGCGCCCGCCTTCTGGCCGGTCTTCCCGATCACGTTCGGGCTGTTCTGGCTGGCCGTGCTGGGGGCGGCCTTCTATCTGATCCGCCGCAGGATGAACGCCACCGCCTCGGCGGCCGCGGCGGCGGCCGACCCGATGGCGAAGGCGCGCTCCGTCCTCGCCGAGCGGTTCGCCCGGGGCGAGATCGACGAGGAGGAGTACCTCATGCGCGTCTCCACCCTCCGCAACGGCGACTGACCGCGCCCGCGGCGCGGAATGAACCCGCTGAGAACTGACCACCGCCGCGAACCGGGCGGTGGTCAGTGCTGTGCCGGGGGCGGCCCGGCGTCCCCGGCGCAGGCCGGCCGCCGGGAGTCAGTCGGCGGCGGCCTCTTCGAAGATGCGGCCGATGCCGTCCGAATACTCCGGTGCCCGGGCGGCCGCGTCGGCGAAGCGGGTGAGCAGCCGGGCGAACTCGGCGCGCTCCTCCGCCGTCCAGCCGGCCATGAGGGCGTCCAGGTAGGCGCGGCGGGAGCGGTCGGAGACCCGTTTGACGCGCCGCCCGGCCTCGGTCAGCCCGAGGTTGGCGCGGCGTGCGTCGATGGGGGACGGGCGGCGCGACACCAGCCCGGCGTCGATCGCGTGGCCCACCAGTCGGCTCGCGGTGGACGGGTCGATCTCCAGCCGCTCCGCGACGGCGCCGACCGTCACCTCGCGCCGCCGCGCGGCGCACTCCGGCCTCTCGGCGGCGGCGGTGAGGGCGGCGACGGCGTTCACCACCATGAGGTTGGACAGCTGCAGCGGCCGTCCGTCCGGCCCGGCGGACGTCTGGGCGCGGATCCGCTTCATCAGGTCGGGCTTCGCCCACACGCGGCGCAGATGGAACAGCGCCGTCGCGATCTCGGTGAGGGCGGGGTCGCCCGGACCCTCGCGCGGCACCGGTGCGTCCGGCTCGGCGGGCCGTCCCGCGGCGGGGGTCTCCGTCGCCATGCAGGGTCTCCGTTCGCGTGTCGGGCGCCGGACGTTGCGAACTCCTCACTCTAACGCATGTAGTGTGCACATGTCTGGGACTCTCGGGACATGCGTTCGCGATGAGACACACGGTGCGAAAGAGCCGCAGGTGAAGCGGGATGTGATGCACTGAACCACCGGCCGCCGTTCCCCGGGAACCGCCGGAACTTGTCGGCCCGGACGCGTAGCATGGCACCCGCCCGAACCCGGACGAGCCGGGATCAGTAACCACAGAGGGGACCTGATGCGAGCGGCGAGCGCCCCCGACGGGCCCCGAGGTGACGGCCCCCCACAGGACGGAAGCATGGACGATGGCCGACCCCCGCGACCCCTGACCGAAGACGAGGGCGGTGCCGACGACGCCGCCTTCCCCGCCGGCCACCTCTCCGAGCGCGAACGGCGGATCCTCGCCTTCGAGCGGCAGTGGTGGAAGTATGCCGGAGCCAAGGAGCAGGCCATCCGCGAGCTGTTCGACATGTCGGCGACGCGGTACTACCAGCTCCTGAACATCCTGATCGACCGACCCGAGGCGCTCGAGTGCGATCCCATGCTCGTCAAGCGCCTCCGCCGGATGCGGTCACAGCGGCAGCGCAGCCGCGCCGCGCGCCGACTCGGCATCCGGCCGTGACCCCAGCACACTGGGGCACGTGACTTCTCCCCGCTCCGCGACGGCCGTCGGCGCCGGCGGCCTCGACGCCATCCGCAAGAACCCGGCCGGGGCCGTGCTCGGCTTCGACTTCGACGGCACGCTCGCGCCCATTGTGGACGATCCGGCCTCGGCCAGGGCCCATCCCGGCGCGGCCCCGGCCCTCGCCCGGCTGGCCCCGCTGGTCGGCTCGCTGGTGATCATCACGGGCCGTCCCGCCGCGACGGCCGTCGAGTACGGCGGCTTCGAGGGCATCGACGGGCTCGTCGTCCTCGGGCAGTACGGGCTCGAACGCTGGGAGTCGGGCGAGCTGACCGTGCCGGAGCCGCCGCCCGGCGTCGCCGAGGCGCGCGCGAAGCTGCCCGGCGTCCTCGCGGCCGCGGGCGCGCCGCCCGAGACGTACGTCGAGGACAAGGGGCAGGCGCTCGCCGTGCACACCCGGCGCTGCGCCGAGCCGGAGGTCGCGCTCGAACGGCTGCGGAGCATCCTCGCCGCGCTCGCCGAGCGGACCGGGCTCACCGTGGAGCCGGGGCGGCTCGTCCTCGAACTGCGGCCGCCCGGCATGGACAAGGGGAGGGCGCTGCGCTCGTTCGTGGACGGCCTCGGCTTCCGTCCCTCCGCGGTGCTGTTCGCGGGGGACGACCTCGGCGACCTGGCCGCCTTCGACGCCATCGAGGAACTGCGCGCGGAGGGGGTGCCGGGCGTGCTGGTGTGCAGCGGGTCCGCCGAGGTGACGGCGCTGGCCGAGCGGGCCGACCTGGTGGTCGACGGTCCGGACGGGGTGGTCGGCCTGATGGGCGAGCTGCTGGATTTCCCGCCCTGATCAGCGCCGTGCCGCCGGCCGAGTGAGCCGTGTTGTCGGCCGAGTGACAAGAGTTCCGGATACGTTTATCGGATCTCGCGTGACTCTGGGGGTGCAGGTGGACCCGGAGTCCAATTGCGCCAAAATATGGTGAATTGCGGTAAGAGTGGTGCAGGGGGAGCCGCACGACATGGGGAGGCTTGATGGTGGAGAGGGGTTCGGGAGCCCCGCGCCGTCCTGACGACATCAGGCATGCGCCCGCGCACGACCTCCCCAAGGCCACGCCCCGGGAGGGGACGCCCGTCCAGCCGGCGGGCGCGCCCATCCCGCCGGGCGCGCCCATCCCGCCGGGCGCACCGACGCGCCCCATCGTCCAGTCGCCCCCGTCCGGCGAGGCGCCCCCGCGCGTGTGGGGCACGCCCCCGCCGCGTGCCCCCGCCGGCCCCGGCGTGCCGCAACCCCCCGGCCTCCCGCAGACCGTCCGCCTGCCTCGGTCCGGCACGCCCCCGGAGCAGACCGCCCCGCCGGCCGACCTGTCGCAGACGGGCGGCTGGCCGCGTGTCGAAGCCCAGCCGGGCGGTGCTCCGCCATCGAGGGCGGCCGGCGCCGCACCGCCGCCCGACTTGCCGCAGCCGGGCGGCCGGCCTCGCGGTGAAGGCTCACCGCAGCCGGGCGGTTCCGCATCCGGGACGGCCGGCGAGGTGGAGGGCGCGGCGG
>NZ_JBIQHY010000064.1:6894-14180 GCF_044508335.1 Actinomadura sp. | reverse complement strand
CCGCAGCCGGGCGGTTCCGCATCCGGGACGGCCGGCGAGGTGGAGGGCGCGGCGGCGGCCAACCGCTGGAGCGGGGTCGGTGGCTCGCCGTCCGCCGGACAGTCCGCCGGCTCGCCGCGTACCGGCGGAGGCACGCCGCCCGGCGGTGCGGAGTGGGCCGGGGTGCCCGAGGCGCAGGACGCCTACTCCGGACGTGAGGAGCGCTCGTCCACGACCGGGCCGATGGGCGTCCGGGAGACGAGCGGGGTGCAGGTCCGGCTCGGGTCGCTGGAGCAGGAGCGCGAACGGCGGGCGCGCCGCCGCGCGGGGCGCCGCAGCGGGCTCGTCGCGGCGGGGGTGCTCATCCTGGCCGGGCTGGTCACGATCGGGCTGATCCTGACGCCCGGCTCCGGAGACGACGGCGGGACGGGCGCGGTGCCGGCCGGCGGCGAGCAGCGGCCGGGCGGGGACGCCGAGCTGCCGGACGCCGGTGCGCCGATCACGGTCGGCACGGCCGACGGGTCCAAATACAAGATCGCCACGGTGGGGGAGGGGGTCAGCGACGGCGTGGCGCCGACATCGCAGTCCGCGCCGCCGTCGGGGACGTCGTTCCCGTACATCGAGTACATCCTCAGCAACCCGTCCGGCAAGAAAGTCCTGCTCGACTTCCCCGGCGACGTGTTCGTCAAGCGGGACCTGGTCGTGCCGGACGCGCGGGGGCGGTGCATGCCGCAGGCCGGCGTCCCCGAGGACATGTGCACGCCGCCGACCAAGAGCCAGGTCGTGCGGCGCCTCGCGGGCGGCGAGCTGATCCCGGGGGACGGCGGCGACAAGTACATGCCGCCGGGCTCGGCCTTCCTGGTGCGCGCCACGGTGGACGTCCCCGTCGACCGCGACGTCAAGCGCTCCGACATGGGCCTGTACGTGTGGAAGCAGCTCTACATGGCCGACCAGCTCGCCAAGCAGGCGCCTTTCCCGAAGTGAACGCGAAACCGCCGCGGCTTTGATGCCGCGGCGGTTCCGGTCGGTGGGGCTCACTCGGCTTCGGGGTCGTCGGCGAGGATTCCGTAGAGGCGGCGCCGGGCGTCGTTGACGACGTCCAGCGCGCGCGCCTTCTGCGCCTCGCTGCCGACGGCCATCACCTGGTGGAGGGCGCCCATCAGCTGGCCGATGGCCTCGCGTCCGCGCAGGACGTTCTCGCCGGCGGCCTCGGTGACCTCGTCCCAGGGGGCGACGGTCTGCGCCGCCGCCTCTTCCCGGCCCGCGTCGGTGAGGGAGAACAGGCGCTTGCCGCTCTGCTCCTCGCTGCCGACCTTGCCCTCGTCCTCCAGCATCTGGAGGGTCGGGTAGACCGAGCCGGGGCTCGGGCGCCAGACCCCGCCGGTGCGGGCGTCCAGCTCCTGGATCATCTCGTAGCCGTGCATGGGGCGCTCGGCGAGCAGGGCGAGCAGCGCCGCGCGGACGTTGCCGCGCCGCGTCCGCCGTCCGCGTCCACCGCGCCCGCGGTGTCCGGGCCCGAACCCGGGACCACCGGGACCCCACGGGCCGAACGGGTCTCCGCGCCGGCCGCGGACCTCGGGCCTGCGGCCCCCACCACGCCTGGTCTTCATGTGCTCATGCATCGCAGTCTCCTAACTCTATTGATCGGTTGCGATGCATTAACGATATATCGGAATAGCTCGCGATGCAACACCAACCGTTCAAGCTTCTTGACCGGGCCCCGCGCGGGCCACCGGGGCACACGCGCACGCAGCGACCGGAGCCGTCCCTGGCTCCCGCTGTTTGGCCTGGTTATCCCCAGAGCAGCGTTCTGCTTCCGCGCATGGCGGGCGTGCTTGACCATGGGGGTAAGCGGGTCCGCCCCCGGGCGGGAGGGGCCTGCTTTTCAACACCGCGAGACATTTCGACACCGCGAGACGCTTCGACACCGCGAGACGCTTCGGCACGGCGAGACGCTTCGACACCGCGAGACGCTTCGACACCGCGAGACGCTTCGCCACCCCGCGAAGACCCGCGGCCTCCCCAAGGGCTGGCGCTGGTCGTCCCCAGAGCAGCGGCGTGTGTCCTGTGGGGTGTCCGGTGGGGCGTTCGGGTGTGCCGGCGGGGGGAGGTTAGAGAGTGACCTTGAGGTTGTCGAGGATGTCCTTGGTGGCGTTGCGGTCGTCGGTCTCCTTGACGCGGATCCACAGGCCGAACTTGCCGGACTTGTCCTTGAGACCGATCTCGGTCACCGAGGGCGTGCCGGTCTTGCACGCCGTGAAGCGGGTGATCGTCCCGTTGAGGGCGCCGTCCGGAGTGGTGTAGTTCTCCGGCGCGGCCTTCGTGCACTGCGGGTGGTTGGACGCGCTCGGCGGCGGGAGCTGGCCGGGGCGCACGTCCGTGGTCACGCCGATGAAGACGCCGGGACCATTGCCGTTGCCCAGGAACGCGGCCTTGTTCGGCGTCGCGCGCAGCACGGGCCTCGGCTGGGCGTCGTTCAGCCGGACCGTGGACGGCGTCCACGTCTGCTCCTGGTCCAGCGGCCACGCCTTCGGCACCGCCGTCTTGATCTTGCCGGCCTTGTCGGAGGCCGCGACGAAGTCCTTGGGGATCGCCGGCTTCTTCTTCCCCTCGTCGTCCTTGCCGTCGCCGCCGGAGAACAGCACGCCGAGCGTCAGCCCGCCGATCAGTGCCACGGCCAGCACCACCGCGGTGATGATCAGGGGCGTGACGAACTTCTTTGGCGGCCCCCCGCCGCCGGAGAGCCTGCCCATCAGGCCGCCCTGCCCGCCGCCCTGCCTGCCGCCAGGCCCTTGGGCCTGGCCTTGGACGGGGCCGGGGGGCGGGGGCTGGAAGCCCGTCGGCGGTGGCGGGCCGCCGTAGGGGCCCATCGGCTGCGCGGGGCCGCCGCCGCTCTGCGGAGGCGGCTGGGTCGGGAACACGGCGGTCTTGTTGTCCCCACCCGGCGGCGCCTGGTACGACACCGTGCGGTCGTTGTCGTTGTCCGGGGCCGTCGGGCCCTCGCCCTGCCGGAACGGCGCGGGGCGTCCGGCGGGGTCGTCCACGATCGTCGCCTGCCCGCCGCCCGGAACCGGAGGGCCTTGCGGGACGCGCATCTCGGAGGTGCGGACGTCGTCCTCGGCGGGCTGGTCGAGCCGCGTCCGCATCTCGGCCGGGGCGCCGGCCTGCCCCGGCGCGCCGGCCTGCCCGGGACCGGGCGGCTGCTGGGCGGGGCCCGGCGCGGGCGGGCGCGCCTGGGAGCCGTCGCGGTAGAAGTCCTGGACGGTGGCGTCCGCGTCGATCCGCGGGGTCGGCGCGCCGGACACCGGGGTGGGCGCGGCCGGGGCCGTCGTCGGGCGCAGCGTGGACAGCGCCTCCGCGAACGCCTCCGCGGTCGGCCACCGCTTCTCCCGCTCCACCTCCAGCGCCCGCATGATCACCTGGTCGAAGGCGGGGGTCAGCCCCTCGCGCAGCTCGCTCGGCGGCGTCTTCACCGGTGCCGGGCCCGGGGCCCGCCCGGTCAGCATGTGGTAGGTCAGCGCGCCCAGCCCGTACACGTCGGCCCGGACGTCGAGCCCGCCGCCGAACCGCGCCTGCTCCGGCGACATGTACCCGGGCGTGCCGACCGGCAGCGTGAACGCCCCGGACGCGTGCGCCAGCGCCTTCGCCAGGCCCAGATCGGCGATGAGCAGCTTCTCGCCGCCGTCCCGCGTCGACTGGAACAGCACGTTGGACGGCTTGAGGTCGCGGTGGATCACCCCGAGGGTGTTGATCACCTCGACGCCGTGGGCGATCTGCTCCGCGAGCGCCACGACGTCGCTGACCGGAAGTGGCCGTTCCCGCATGCGGTCGGCCAGCGTCCCGCGGTCCGCGTACGACATGACGAAGTACGGGCGCCCGTCCGGGAGCTCTCCTATGTCGTGCACGCGGACGAGCCGCTCGGAGTCGGCGCGGCGCAGGATCCGGGCCTCCTCGAGGAACCGGTTGCGCACGTCCAGATCGTCCACCAGGTTGCTGTTCAGCACCTTGATGGCGACCTGTGACTCCAGGGCGTCGTCGTGCCCCAGCCACACAGAGGCGAACGCCCCCGAACCCAGGACGCGATCGATTCGGTAACGGCCTACAGCTGGTGGGAATGACACTCCCGTATCATCCCAGCAAACGGGGTGAGCCCGCGAACGAGCAATGAGGCGGCATGGCATTCGACGAGAGGACCGAGGAGCTGGCGGTGAAGGCCGCGCAGGGCGACCAGGGCGCCCTCAACGAGCTCCTCCGCAAGATCGAGCCGGACGTTCTCCGGCACACCTCCCGGTTCCTGCCCTGCCGGCAGGACGCCGAAGAGGCCTGCCAGGACGCGTTGCTCCAGGTCGCGCGGAACATCCACCGGTTCGAGGGCCGGTCGCGGTTCAGCACCTGGCTGCACGTCGTCGTCGCCAACTCGGCGCGCTCCACCTACCGGTCGCTGAAGCGGCGCTCGGTGGAGCAGGCGGGCGAGCTCCCCCAGCAGCGCCCCGACCCGCGCCGGACCAGCGTCATCGCCGGGTCGCGGGTCGACATCCTCGACGCCATGGAAGACCTGGAGGCCCGCAAGCCGGACCTCATCCAGGCCCTCGTCCTGCGGGACGTGTCGCAGCTGGAGTACGCGGAGATCGCCGAGCAGCTCAAGCTGCCGCTCGGCACGGTCAAGTCCCGCATCCACGAGGCGCGCAAGCAGGTCAGGCAGACGCTGGGCGAGTCCTACACCTGACCGCCGGCCGACCGGACGGCCCGTCAAAGGTCGGTAATCGCGCGGTAACGGTACGTCTAGAATCGGTGCCGTGAACTGCGCGTCTGCAGCAGCATGCGGTGCATGCCATCAGGACCGGCCTCCCGCCACGACCGCCCGATCTTCGTTCTCGGCTGCGCCCGTTCCGGGACGACCCTGCTGCGGCTGATGCTCCACTCGCATCCGCGCATCGCACTGCCGACGGAGACCAAGTTCGTCCTCCCCGCCTATACGGCGCGGTGCGAATTCGGTGACCTCAGGGAGAGCAAGAACAGGCGCGCGCTCGCCGAGTGGATCACCGGCGACCGGTCGACCAAGTTCCGCGAGCTCGGCCTGGACGCCGGCGAGGTCGCCGAGGCGATCGCCGCCGGGCCGCCGACGATCGGCTCGGCGCTCGGCGCCGTGTTCCGCGCCTACGCGCGCCTGCACGGCAAGGCGCGCTGGGGCGACAAGCGCCCGAGCTACATCCGGTACGCCGGGCCGCTGCTGCGCATGTTCCCGGACGCGCAGTTCGTCCACCTCGTCCGGGACGGCCGGGACTGCGTCGCGTCCCTGCTGGAGATGCCCTGGTACGACGGCGACGTCCACCACGCCGTGTCGCTGTGGCGCGAGACGATCGACCAGGGCCGCCGGCTCGCCGCGCGGCTCGGCCCCGACACCTACTACGAGCTGCAGTACGAGCGGCTCGTCGCCGACCCCGCCGACGAGCTGACCCGGCTCTGCGGCTTCCTCGGCGAGGACTTCGACCCCGCGATGACGCACCCCGAGGGCCTCGCGCGGCAGACCGTCCCGTCCCGCAAGCGGTGGCACGGCCGGACGCACGACGCCGTCACCACCAACCGCATCGGCTCCTGGGCGGAGCGGCTCGACCCGTGGGAGATCAGCCTGGCGGAGGCCGCGTTCGGCGAACGGCTCGCCGAATACGGGTACGAGCCGAGCGGGCTGCCGCGGCCGTCCGCGTCGCAGCTCGCCCACTTCACCCGCGTCAGCACGCACCGCCGCATGGCGCAGAGCAAGGACGCGCTGCGCGAACGCTGGAAGCAGCGGCACGAACCGAACCCGGTCGACTGCCGCCTGGTCGCCGAACCCTCCGCCAGCACCGCCTGAAGCCCGCGGCGTGCCGCCCTCCTTGCCCGGAGAGGGCGGCATGCCGCATCTTCATGCGGCGCCGTCGCGGGCGGGCGCTCCCCGCGCGGCCGGGCCGACCCGTCCGGCCGGCCGGCGCCCGGTCAGTCGAGCGCGGCGAGCTGCCCGGCGAACCAGCGCTGCGGAGGCAGCGCCGTGGCGGCGGCGGCGAGCCGGGCGCAGCGCTCGGCCCGCTCCGTGCGCGGCATCAGCAGCGCCTGGTGCAGCGTCTCCGCCGTCTGCGTCACGTCGAACGGGTTCACCATCAGCGCGTCCTCGGACAGCTCCGACGCCGCGCCGGCCTCCCGCGACAGGACGAGCGCGCACCCCTGCTCCGACAGGACGGGCCCCTCCTTCGCGACGAGGTTCATGCCGTCCCGGATCGGGTTGACCAGCAGGACGTCCGCCAGGCCGTAGGCGGCGAGCGACCGCGGATAGTCGTCGTTCACCTGCAGGATCAGCGGCTCCCAGTCCGGGCCGCCGAACTCGTCGGTGATCTGCTCGGCCATCCGCTGGACGGCCGCGGTGTACTCGCGGTACTCGGGCAGGTCGTAGCGGGACGGGTAGGCGAACGCCAGGTGCACCACGCGTCCGCGCCACTCCGGATGGTTGGTGAGCATCTCGCGGTAGGCGGCGAGACCGCGCACGATGTTCTTCGACAGCTCCGTCCGGTCGATCCGCACGATGAGCCGGCGGTCGCCCACCTGCTCCCTCAGCGCGCGCGCCCGGTCGACGACGTCCTGCTGGGAGGCGCGCTTGCGCAACGCCGCTTCGTCGACGCCGAGGCCGTGGACGCCCACGTGCGTGGTGTGCCCTCCGCAGGTGACGGTCCGGGCCGCCCGGTCGACGCGTGCGCCGGGCACGAGTTCGCAGCAGTCGAGGAAGGCCGAAGCCCACCGCTCGGTGAGGAACCCCGCGTGGTCGGCGCCGAGTATCCCGCGGAGGACCTGGACCCCGATGTCGTCAGGCAGCAGCCTGTAGTACTCGGGCGGAGCCCAAGGCGTGTGGGAGAAGTGCACGATTTTCAGGTCGGGACGCCGATCCCGGAGCATCTGCGGAGCGAGCGACAAGTGGTAGTCCTGGATCGCGGTCTTCGCTCCCTGGGAGGCGTCTCGCGCCAGGGCGTCCGCGAACGCCGCGTTGTACGCCTCATAGGACTGCCAGTCGCGCCGTGCGCGCGCATCGAAATGCGGGCTGCGCGGAGTGTCGTACAGCAGATGGTGGACGAACCACAGCGTCGAGTTGGCCACCGCGTTGTAGGCACGGTCGAACGTGGCGGGCGGGATGTCGAGCATCCGCACCGCCGCGCCCCCGGTGTCGTAGCCCGCCTGGTCTATGCGGCCGTCCGGTGAACGGCGTGCGGCCGTCCGGTCGGCCTCGTTGAGGCTGGCGCACACCCACAGCACGTCCGGGTCTTCGCCGGACGGCGCGGAGCCTT
>NZ_JBIQHY010000064.1:0-6794 GCF_044508335.1 Actinomadura sp. | reverse complement strand
GCCGGACGGCGCGGAGCCTTGGCCGGACGGCGGCGGCGTGCCCGCGGGCTCCAGCGGACGCGGCGGTCCGGGGTCGCGCGGGGCGCCGGTGACGGCGGCCAGGCCCGATACCAGCCCGCCTCCGCCGCGCCGCATGGCGAGCTCCCCGTCCTCCGATAGCGAGAACGACACCGGGCCGCGGTTGGATGCCACCAGCACTTGGCTCATACCGGAAGGGTCTCAGTTGCGACCGGGGCGCTCCACAGTGACCCGCGTGGTTTCCGCCACGGCCGGACCCCCTGGATTAGCGCGGCGCGCCGAGGGTAGACGGGCGGAATGAGCAGGTCCGAGACGAGGAAGACCGTGCTCGTCGCCGGTGCGGCCAACCTCGTCCTCGCGATCACCAAGCTGATCGCCGGCCTGCTGGCCGGGTCCAGCGCGATGCTCGCGGAAGGCGCCCACTCGATCGCCGACACCCTCAACCAGAGCTTCCTGTTCGCCTCGCTGCGGCGCAGCGAACGTCCCCCCGACAAGCGCCACCCCTTCGGATACGGCAACGAGCGGTACGTCTGGTCGCTGCTCGCCGCGTTCGGGATCTTCATCGCCGGAGCCGGGTTCTCGATCTTCGAGGGGATCCTGACCATGACCGGCCACGGCGGCACCGGCACGGCGGTCTGGCTCGCCTACGCCGTGCTCGCCCTCGCCGCCGTCCTGGAGGGGGCGTCCTTGATCCGCGCCTTCCACCAGGCGCGCATGGAGACCCGCGAATCGGACCACGAACTGGTCGAACACGTCCGCCGGTCGCCCGACCTGACGTTCAAGACCGCGCTGTTCGAGGACAGCGCCGCGATGATCGGGATCGCGCTCGCCGCCGGCGGGCTGGTGCTCCGGCAGATCACCGGGTCGGAGTTCTGGGACGGGCTCGCGTCCGTCCTCATCGGGGTGCTGCTCGCCGGGCTGGCGCTGCTGATCGGGCGGGAGAGCACCGTCCTGCTCATCGGGCGGGCGGCCGACCCGGAGGCGCAGCGCGAGATCCGCGCGGAGATCCTCGGCGCGCCCGGCGTGACCGGCGTGGACGAGCTGCTCACCATGCACTTCGGGCCCGAGCAGCTGCTCGTCGCCGCCAAGGTCCACTTCTCCGACGCCATCAGCGCCGACCAGGCCGAGGACGTCGCGGGGGAGATCGACCGGCGGCTCCGGGAGCGGCTCCCCATCGTCCGGCACGTGTTCCTCGACCCGACCCAGCGCTTCGTGCGCAAGGAGTCGCCCGCGTGATCAAGACCTCGGCCGGGTAATGTCTCACTCGGTGGACCTACCTGTCTGGCATCCGGTCAGTTCATGTAAAGTCACGCATACGAGCCAAAGCGCTCGTAGTCGAACAACTGAATACCGCTCATCCAGAGGGGTGGAGGGACCGGCCCTGTGAAGCCCCGGCAACCACCCGGCTGAGGCGCGCTCGCGATCCTGCGAGGCCGGCCGGGAGATGGTGCCAACTCCGGCCTGCGACCAAGGTGGCGCAGGAAAGATGGGGAGAAAGGCCTCGCTTTCATGGCACTCACGCCTGCCACAGACCTCGGACCGGCTACCGCCCTCGTCTGCCGCGAATGCGGCTCCACCCGCGACCTCGGGCCCTTCTACGCCTGCGAGGAGTGTTTCGGCCCCCTGGAGATCGCCTACGACTTCGGGGGCGTCACCAGGGAGTCCATCGAGTCCGGGCCGCGCAACATCTGGCGGTACCGGGGGCTGCTGCCCGTCCCGTCCAACGTCGCGGACACGCCCAACACCGAGCCCGGCCTGACCCGCCTCGTCCGCGCCGACAACCTCGCGGAGAGCCTCGGGCTGCAGAGCCTGTGGGTGAAGGACGACAGCGGCAACCCGACCCACTCGTTCAAGGACCGCGTCGTCGCCGTCGCGCTCGCCGCCGCCCGCGAACTCGGCTTCAAGGTGCTGGCCTGCCCGTCCACCGGCAACCTCGCCAACGCGGTCGCCGCCGCCGCGGCCCGCGCCGGGATCCGCAGCGCCGTGTTCGTCCCGTCGAACCTCGAAGCCCAGAAGATCATCACGACGGCCGTGTACGGCGGGACGTTCGTGACCGTCGACGGCAACTACGACGACGTCAACCGGCTCGCCTCCGAGATCGCCGGCGAGCAGGACGACTGGGCGTTCGTGAACGTCAACGTCCGCCCCTACTACGCGGAGGGCTCCAAGACGCTCGGCTACGAGATCGCCGAGCAGCTCGGCTGGCGGCTCCCGGACCAGATCGTCGTCCCGGTCGCGTCCGGCTCCCAGCTCACCAAGATCGACAAGGCGTTCCAAGAGCTGATCAAGCTCGGCCTGGTCGAGGACCGGCCGTACCGCGTGTTCGGCGCCCAGGCCGCCGGCTGCGGCCCGGTCGCCGCCGCGTTCAAGGCCGGGCACGACGTGGTCCGCCCGGTGAAGCCCGACACGATCGCCAAGTCCCTCGCCATCGGCAACCCCGCCGACGGCCCCTACGTCCTGGACATCGCCCGCCGCACGAACGGCGCCGTCGAGGACGTCACCGACGCCGAGGTCGTCGAGGGCATCCGCCTCCTCGCCCGGACCGAGGGGATCTTCGGCGAGACCGCCGGCGGCGTCACCGTCGCCACCCTCCGCAAGCTGATCGGCGCGGGCACCCTCGACCCGTCCGCCGAGACCGTGATCATCAACTCCGGGGACGGCCTGAAGACCCTGGACGCCGTCTCCCCGGTCGTCGCACCGTCCGCGAACATCGTCCCGTCCCTGGAGGCGTTCCGCGCCGCCGGCCTCGCCTGAGAAAAGGAGCATCCATGAGCGTTTCCGTGCGCATCCCGACGATCCTGCGGACCTACACCGGCGGCGAGTCCGAGGTGAAGGCCGAGGGCGCCACCCTGCGCGCCGTCGTCGCCGACCTGGAGACGAACTACAGCGGTATCTCCGCCCGCATCCTGGACGACGCGGGCAAGATCCGCCGCTTCGTGAACGTCTACGTCGGCGACGAGGACGTCCGCTTCGCCGACGGCCTCGACACCCCCACCCCTGACGGCGCCCAGATCTCCATCATCCCCGCCGTCGCCGGCGGCTGACGCCCGCGGTGGCCCGGCCGACCCGCGGCCGGGCCACCGACGCACCGTCCCGAACGCCGTCCCCGCCATTTCACTCATCCGGAACCGCTGATTCCGCACGGCGACTCATTGTCAGGCCGTCCCCCTTCGGGAATCATTGCGGTCGATCCCGTAACAGTCGTCGACGCTACCGGCAATAAGCATGGGGTTACGGGCGCGGACTGCCGGAGGAGGGCGAGATGAGTGCTCCCGGGGACTGGGCGATCGGCTGGCTCCTTGTGTGGGGCGTGGCCGTCGGATTTCTGTGGCTCCCGCGTCGGTACAGCTCATGGGTGGTGCGCATAGCGGGAACGAGCTTTGTCCGTGCCGGCCTCTTCACGCTGGCGGTGCACCTGGTGGGTGCTCTGCTGTTCATTTCCGCGACATTTCTCATCGACGACCTGCTCGTGACGGATTCCCCGACGTGGCCTGCCGCCGTCCTGTTCGTGCTGGCGGGCATGGTCTATTCACCGTTCGTGGGCATGGGGTTGCACGTACGGAACCTGGACCCGGTCGGGGACATCCGGCTAGCCCTCAAAGAAGCCGGTGCGACGCTCGGGCAGGAACGGGCGGTTGCCTGGACGGGCGGACTGCTGGCGTTCTTCGGGATGACGGCCATTTTTCTCGCCACGCTGGCCCTTTTCGGATGACTGACGCCGCCGACATCGGCCCCACCGCCGACAATCTCCGCGAAGCCGGTGGACAGCGTGACGATTGAAGGGCGCGCATGGTGCGAGTCGCCCGCAACTCCGTCCTGACCACTGGCCGGCTCGCCACGCCGCTCGCTCGATGGCCGTCTGTGCGCTCCCTGCATCGTGGGCGACGGAGTGATCGTTGAGCGGCTCGCGTTGATGACGCGCTGGGCTCCTCTTACCTTTGATTGTGGGACGTCCGGAACAGACCGTCGCTCGGCGCCCCAAGCCGGTGCACGTGTTCGCGATCGCTGCGCGGATGGATGCGGACGATCACGCACCGTGGGGTGCGGCGACACGCCTGCGAGGTTCCCGGAGTGGTTTCGCCGCAGGTGGGAAGGGGTCTGGGCAGGTAGGCGACGCTTCCGCCGGCGAGGATGTGTGGCGCTTGCACTCGGCAGGGTAGAGTGCTAAACAAACGGTTGGCACTCTGCTGTGGAGAGTGACAACTTCACAGTCTGGGTCGGGGCGATGAGGCCTCACTCCGGCGGCGGAATGGCAGTCGTCGGCGGGGGCCGTCCGTCGCGGGCGTCGGCTCGATCCGTCTAAGCCACCTTGTTCCGGGAGGACTGGAGCCTATGGCTGCAAAGATGATCGCGTTCGACGAGGAGGCCCGCCGCGGTCTCGAGCGCGGCATGAACCAGCTGGCCGATGCCGTAAAAGTGACCCTTGGTCCGAAGGGTCGCAACGTCGTGCTGGAGAAGAAGTGGGGCGCTCCCACGATCACCAACGACGGTGTGTCGATCGCCAAGGAGATCGAGCTCGAGGACGCGTGGGAGAAGATCGGCGCGGAGCTCGTCAAGGAGGTCGCGAAGAAGACCGACGACGTCGCCGGTGACGGCACCACCACCGCGACCGTGCTGGCCCAGGCGCTGGTGCGCGAGGGCCTGCGGAACGTGGCGGCGGGCGCGAACCCGATGTCCCTGAAGCGGGGCATCGAGGCCGCGGTCGAGCGCGTCAGCGAGGAGCTCTCCAAGCTGGCCAAGGACGTGGAGACCAAGGAGCAGATCGCCTCCACGGCGTCCATCTCCGCGGGCGACCCGCAGATCGGCGAGATGATCGCCGAGGCGATGGACAAGGTCGGCAAGGAAGGCGTCATCACGGTCGAGGAGAGCCAGACCTTCGGTCTGGAGCTCGAGCTCACCGAGGGGATGCGCTTCGACAAGGGCTACATCTCGCACTACTTCGTGACCGACCCCGAGCGGATGGAGGCGGTCCTCGAGGACCCGTACATCCTGATCGTTCAGGGCAAGGCTTCGGCCAACAAGGACCTGCTGCCCGTCCTCGAGGGCGTCATGCAGTCCGGCAAGCCGCTGCTGATCATCGCGGAGGACGTCGAGGGCGAGGCCCTGGCCACCCTGGTCGTCAACAAGATCCGCGGCATCTTCAAGTCCGTGGCCGTGAAGGCGCCGGGCTTCGGCGACCGCCGCAAGGCCATGCTGGGCGACATCGCCACGCTGACCGGCGGCCAGGTCATCAGCGAGGACGTGGGTCTCAAGCTGGAGAACACCACGACCGACATGCTGGGCCGTGCCCGCAAGGTCGTCGTCACCAAGGACGAGACCACCATCGTGGACGGCGCCGGTGACGCCAACGAGATCGCCGGCCGGGTCAACCAGATCCGCACCGAGATCGACAACACCGACTCCGACTACGACCGCGAGAAGCTCCAGGAGCGCCTGGCCAAGCTCGCGGGCGGTGTCGCGGTCATCAAGGCCGGCGCCGCGACGGAGGTCGAGCTCAAGGAGCGCAAGCACCGCATCGAGGACGCCGTCCGCAACGCCAAGGCCGCGGTCGAGGAGGGCATCGTCCCCGGCGGTGGCGTGGCGCTGCTGCAGGCCGGCACCAAGGCGTTCGACAAGCTGGAGCTGTCGGGCGACGAGGCCACCGGTGCGAACATCGTCAAGCGCGCTCTGGAGGAGCCGCTGAAGCAGATCGCCGTCAACGCCGGCCTCGAGGGCGGCGTCGTGGTGGAGCGGGTCCGCAACCTGACCCCGGGTGAGGGCCTCAACGCCGCCAGCGGCGACTACGTCAACATGTTCGAGTCGGGCATCATCGACCCGGCCAAGGTGACCCGGTCCGCGCTGCAGAACGCCTCGTCGATCGCCGCGCTGTTCCTGACCACCGAGGCCGTCATCGCCGAGAAGCCCGAGAAGAACCCGGCCCCGGCGGGCGGCATGCCCGACGCCGGCGGCATGGACTTCTGATCGGCGCCGCGTAGCCAACGCGACATCAGGGGCGGTCCCCAGGGGCCGCCCCTTTTGCGTGCGCACCCGTCCCCGGCCGCGCATGCCCGCGTTGCCGGACGACTGCGGCCGAGCACGGCGACCTCCGAGCAACCGGTTGTGACGAGCCCGGTGGACACCTTCGGACCGGGGCGTGTGAGCCCGATGTGCTGCGGTCAACGGTCAAGACGCCGGCCGAAGCGATGATGTACGCGGAGGCCGATGCGGTGCGCGATGCCGATTACGGGGCGGCGCTCGGACGAGCAGGTAAGAGGCGTAATGGCCGCCGGTCCCCGGATCGGGACACTCGCGCCGGCACGGTGGGGCCGATGATCCCGAGCTGCGGTCCGGGTCGTACTTCCCGAGTGGCTGTTGGAGCGGCGCCGCCGGGACGAGCAGGCCCTGGTCAACGCGGCGGGCATGTCACATCTGCTGAGGTGGCGACGCGCCAGGTGGACACTCCGGTGGAGCAGATGGGCATCAAGGGCATCTGCAAAGGCCAGCTCTCGAAGATGTCCAAAGCGCTGGACGCGCAGGGAGCAGCGTGACGCAAGTGGCCGCTGGAGAGCGGGCCTGACCTGCTCCGGTGGATTACCAAGGCGATGGCCACGCAGTCGGCACTGTCGCGATTCCCTGACTGCTTCGCTCTCTTCGGGACGTGGCCACCTGTACGGACGTAGATGTGGTGGGGCGCGAGCCTGTAGCTGCGCACTGACTCTGGAAGGAGACTGGCCGTCCGGGTTGTGTTCTGGCGGTCTTGGTCGCGGACGCGCTACGACGAATCGCGGGGACGAGTG
>NZ_JBIQHY010000198.1:0-6223 GCF_044508335.1 Actinomadura sp. | reverse complement strand
TAGACAGGGCAGCCTCTCCCGAGGAACTCCAAATAGTGGTCCAGTAGGTCCGGTAGTTCTTCGTAGGTGGCCTTGCCGTCCATCAGCCGGTTCATGGCGGCCTGCATGACGCCGAGGACGGCCCAGCCGAACGCCTCGACTTCGGGGTCGTCGGGGGCCCGTCCGGTCCGTTCGCTGATGGCCTCGCTCAGGAGCTCGAAGGTGTTCCGCATGGACTCGAAGGTGCGGGCGCGCAGGGCGGGGACCTCGGCGGTGAGCCGCAGCCGGGTCTTGATGGTCTCCATGTCGGTCGTGAACGCCTGGGGGAGGACCTCCCGCAGCATGGCGCGCAGCGCGTCGATCGCCGAGAGCTCGGCGGGCTGCTCGCGGATGACCTGCGCCATGATCGGGTCGTACTCGTCGGTGACCACGACGTCTTCCTTGGTGGGGAAGTAGCGGAAGAACGTGCTGGGGGAGATCTCCGCGGCGGCGGCGATCTGCTCGACCGTGGTGGCGTCGTACCCCTTCTCGGCGAAGAGCCGGAGGGCGTGGTCCTGGATCGCCCTCCGGGTCCGCAGCTTCTTGCGCTCCCGCAGCGGGAGGCGGGAGAGCCGGTCTTCCAGCCGGTCGACGGCGCGGTCAGGGGACGACGTGCTCATGCGTCGATTCTCGGGCATCGGACGCGGGGGCCGCATCCCGGGCCGCGGGGCGCGGCATGAACAGCCAGAGCAGGGCGGCGGCGGCGAGCGCGGCGGCCCCGCACGCGGCGAGCACCGCGTCCATGCCGTGGACGTAGGCGTCGCGCGCGGACGCGAGCAGCGCGCCGTCGTCCAGCCGGCCGGCGACGCGGACGGCGCCGCCGAGGGAGTCGCGGGCGGCGCCGGCGGCGTCGGCGGGCAGGCCCCCGGTGGCGACGCGGTCGCGGTAGACGGCGGCGAGGAGGCTGCCGAGGCCCGCGACGCCGAGCGTGCCGCCGGTCTGGCGGAGGGTCTGGACGAGCCCGGAGCCGCGTCCGGCGCGGTCGGCGGGGAGCGCGGCGAGGACGGCGTCCATCGCCGGGATCATGGTGAGTCCGGAGCCGGCGCCGATGACGACCAGCCACGGGACGGTGGCCGCGTAGCCGTCGCCGGCCGCGGTGAGGGCGCCCCAGCCGAAGCCCGCCGCCAGCACCAGCAGGCCCGCGACGATGACGGGCTTGTGCCCGGTGCGGCCGGCGACCCGGTCGGTGGCGAGCGCGCCGGCCATCAGGCCGAGCAGCATCGGGATCAGCTTGAGCCCGGTGTCGAAGACGTCGCTGCCCTGGACGGCCTCAAGGTACTGCGGGAGGACGAACAGGATCCCGCCGAGCATGAGGTTCGCGGTGATGGCGGCGACCATCGCCCAGGTGAACGCGCCGTCGCGGAACAGCCGCATGTCCAGCATCGGCTCGGCGGCCCGCCGCTCCCAGAGCACGAACGCGGCGAGCAGGACCGCGGCGAGGACGAACATGGCGGTGACGAGGGGGTCGGTCCAGCCGCGTTCGGGCGCTTCGATGACCCCGTACACGAGTGCGACGAGCCCGCCCATCGACAGGGCGGAGCCGGTGAGGTCGACGCGCGGGGCGGCCGGGTCGCGCGTCTCGGGCAGCAGGAACGCGACGGCGAGGCCGCCGAGCACCACGACCGGCACGTTGATCAGGAAGATCGAGCCCCACCAGAAGTTCTGCAGCAGCCAGCCGCCGAGGAGCGGGCCGAGCGGGAGGCCGAGCGCGTTGGCGGCCGACCAGACGGCGACGGCGCGGGTGCGCTCCTCCGGCGGGAAGACGGCCGGGAGCATCGACATGGACAGCGGCAGCACGATGGCGGCGCCGAGCCCCATGACGGCGCGGGCGGCGATGACGCCGCCGGTGCCGCCCGCGAGCGCCCCGGCGAGGGAGGCGGCGCCGAAGAGCGCGAGGCCGGCCAGCAGCAGCCGCTTGCGACCGAGCCGGTCGCCGAGCAGCCCGGCGGGGAGCAGGACGGCCGCGAAGACGACCAGGTACGAGTCGACGATCCACTGCAGCTCGCCGATGCTCGCGTGCAGGTCCTCGGACAGCGTGGTCAGCGCCACGTTGAGGATCGTCATGTCGAACCCGAGCGCCAGCATGCACAGCGAGAGCGCGCCGAGGCCGAGCCAGCGCCGGGTGTGCCCCACCGCCATGACGGTCACCTCCAAATGATTGCGACTATGAAATGAGAGTAACTCTCAAAAGATAGTGCATGTCAAATACGGCCGAGGCTGGCGTAGTCGGGTGTGGAGCTGTAATTTTGATTACATGACTACGAGCGAAGCGGCCGAGGAGCTGCGCGGCTGGTTCTCCGGGCGGCTTCCGGACGAGTGGTTCGAAGGCCCTCCCGAGGTCGTCCTCGACCGCGAGGAGGCCAGCGTCATCGGCCGGCTCGCCGTCCCGGCCGCCGCCGAGGCGGTGTCGGGCGCGGAGCGGGCCGGGGTGATCGCCGGCCACGTCCAGCGGTTCCGCGAGGAGACCCGCGAGCGGCGCATCGGCATCGCGCGCGAGGCCGAGCAGCGCTTCGGCTACAAGGTCTCCTGGGGCGTCGAGTGCGACGGCGAGCGGGAGATGTTCACCCACCTGTCGGTGCCGGTCATGACCCGGCTGCGGCAGCCCGAGCGCCGCGTCCTGGACACGCTCGTCGACGCCGGGGTCGCGCGCAGCCGCAGCGACGCGCTCGCCTGGTGCGTCCGGCTCGTCGGCAAGAACACCGACGCGTGGCTCGCCGAGCTGCGCACCGCGCTGCGGCACGTCGAACGGGCCCGCGCCGCCGGCCCGAAAGCCTGATCGCCGCGCCGGGCGGGCGGGCCGGAGCAGGCCACCCGCCCCTTCCGGGCCTGGCCGCGCACTACCCTGACCTCACCGAAACGGCGGGAGAAGTGTCGCGGCCGGGCCATAATTGAGCGTCCTCCCGCCAGGGACTGGTCGCTCGAAGGGAAGCCCATATGGGGGTTCGGCGTACGGGAAGACCGCGCATCGCCAAGCCGCGCGGCGGGCGCAGCGAGGGCGCGCGCCGCCGCCCCGCCGAGGGCGGGCGGCTGGTCTCCGCCATCCGGCGCAGCGGTCCGTACGCGGCCGTCCGCGACGTCGTCTACCGGATGTACGAGCGGCGGGTCGAGGCCGACCTGCCGGCCGACGTCATCCCCCGGCACGTCGGCGTGATACTGGACGGGAACCGGCGTTGGGCCAGGTCGATGGGGCTGGCCGACGTCAACTCCGGGCACCAGCGCGGCGCCCAGAAGATCTCCGAGCTGCTGCAGTGGAGCGCGGAGGCGGGGGTCGAGGTCGTCACGCTGTGGCTGCTGTCCACCGACAACCTGAACCGGCCCGCCGGCGAGCTCGAACCGCTGCTGGAGATCATCGAGAACACCGTCCGCAAGCTCGCCGCCGACGGCTGGCACGTCAAGCCCGTCGGCGCCCTCGACCTCCTGCCCGATAAGACCGCCCGTGTCCTGAAAGACGCCGGTGAGGCCACATCCGGCGCTCCCGGCCTGATTGTGAACGTCGCGGTTGGGTATGGAGGTAGGCGTGAGATCGCTGATGCGGTGCGCTCTCTGCTCATCGAGCAGGCGAGCCGGGGCACCAGCATCGAGGAACTCGCCGAGTCCCTCGACGTTGAGCACATCGCCGAGCATCTCTACACGCGCGGCCAGCCGGATCCGGACCTGGTCATCCGCACCTCGGGGGAGCAGCGTCTCTCCGGCTTCATGCTCTGGCAGAGCGCCCACTCGGAGTTCTACTTCTGCGAGGTCCACTGGCCGGACTTCCGCAAGGTCGACTTCCTCCGGGCCATGCGCTCCTACGCCGCGCGGCATCGGCGCTACGGTACCTGACCGTCCCACGCGGACCACCGCCCCCGCGGCGGACCTGCGCGCCACCGGTAGGTTCCCCATAGTCAGGGAGATCGAGTGGCCACATCCTCCCCGCGCCGTTCCGGCACGTCCCGGCACACCTCCGGGACGCAGGTCCCGGGGGTTCCCGGCGGATGCGGGGGGTCGTCCCCCCGCACCGAAGGCGCACGGCGCACGTACGTCCTCGACACCAGCGTCCTGCTCGCCGACCCGGGCGCGCTGACCCGGTTCGCCGAGCACGAGGTCGTACTCCCCATCGTCGTCATCTCCGAGCTGGAGGCCAAGCGCCACCACCCCGAGCTCGGGTACTTCGCCCGTCAGGCGCTGCGCACGCTGGACGACCTGAGGCTGCGGCACGGCCGGCTGGACGAGGCCGTGTCCGTCGAGGGGCCGAACGGCGACCAGGGCGGCACGCTCCGCGTCGAGCTGAACCACTCCGACCCGAGCGTCCTGCCGGACGGGTTCCGGCTCGGCGACAACGACACCCGGATCCTGTCGGTGGCCGGCTGGCTGGCGCACGAGGGCCGGGACGTCGTGCTCGTCTCCAAGGACCTGCCGATGCGGGTGAAGGCGTCCGCGGTCGGGCTCGCCGCGGAGGAGTACCGGGCGGAGCTGGCCGTCGTCGAGTCCGGCTGGACCGGCATGCGCGAGCTGGAGGTGCCCGCCGGGGCCGTCGAGGAGCTGTACGAGAAGGGCTCCGCCGACCTGGAAGAGGCCCGCGACCTGCCCTGCCACACCGGCCTGCGGCTGCTGTCGGAGCGCGGCTCGGCGCTCGGCCGGACGCTGCCGGACAAGTCGGTGCGGCTGGTGCGCGGCGACCGGGAGGTGTTCGGGCTGCGCGGCCGGTCCGCCGAGCAGCGGATCGCGCTGGACCTGCTGATGGACGAGGACGTCGGCATCGTCTCCCTCGGCGGCCGGGCCGGCACGGGCAAGTCGGCGCTCGCGCTGTGCGCGGGGCTGGAGGCCGTCATGGAGCGGCGCCGGCACCGCAAGGTCGTGGTCTTCCGCCCGCTGTACGCGGTCGGCGGGCAGGACCTCGGCTACCTGCCCGGCACGGAGAACGAGAAGATGTCGCCCTGGGCGCAGGCCGTCTACGACACGCTGTCGGCGGTGACGACCCCGGAGGTCATCGAGGAGGTCGTCGACCGCGACATGCTGGAGGTCCTGCCGCTCACGCACATCCGCGGCCGGTCGCTGCACGACGCGTTCGTGATCGTCGACGAGGCGCAGTCGCTGGAGCGCGGCGTGCTGCTGACCGTCCTGTCGCGGATCGGCGCCGGGTCGCGGGTCGTGCTGACCCACGACGTGGCGCAGCGCGACAACCTGCGCGTGGGCCGGCATGACGGCGTCGCGGCGGTGGTGGAACGTTTGAAGGGGCACCCGCTGTTCGCGCACGTGACGCTGACCAGGTCCGAGCGCTCTCCGATCGCCGAGCTCGTCACCGACATGCTCGGCGACGTGGGCGCGTAGCGGGGAGACCGGGGCGCGCGGAGACCCCGGCGGCCTGTGCGGGGCCGCCGGGGTCTCGTGTCTCAGAACACCCCCTGCCATTCCCTACGGAATGTGATCACCAAACCTCGCACCGTAGAGTTGTGATTAAGGTCACAATTGGCCGTCCAATGGCCGGGATCCGCGGCCCTGCCACCGGTTTCGGCGGTCCGGCCGGGGAGTTGACAAGAGTCCCACCGGCCGCATTTGTCTCGTTTCGGTTGCGAAGCGGGCCGCGGGCTCCGGCATTGTGTCTCCTCGTAAGCACCCCCGAGCGGTGCCCGGCCGGAGCGCGGCCCCCCATCACGACGCGCGCCGGACGCGGGCGGCGGCCCGGGCCCGGAGCCGCGCGGCATCACCGCGGACCGCCGGGCCGGGGGTGGAAACAGCTCGTGCGCGTGTCCATGCGCGCGCGACCGTCGGAAGGACCGCCTTGTACGGAGACCATCCCGGGTCCCCTAGGCGAGACGAACGACAGAACTTCGACCTCCCGGCCCCCGTCGCCGACGCGATGGCCGCCTTCGAGCCGCCGTCCCCGCCCCCGGCCCGGGCGCGGACCTCGGCCCCCGCCGCGCCTCCGGCGGTGACCGCGCCGCAGCCGGCCGTGCCGCGGGACGACGCGCCCCACGGGGACGACGTGCGGGTCGCCGGCGCCGACCGCACCCGGGCCGGCGCCCCGGCCGGCGACACCCTCGGCTTCCACGCCGTGCCGCCCGGCCCGATGCGCACCGGCGTCTCCGCCGGCGAGCCGCACGACGAGCCGCACGACGAGATCGTCTCCGCCCGGCGCGGGCCGCAGGGCGCGCCCGGCGGGCGGGGCAAGGGCGGCTCCGGCCGGCGCAACGGCGTGCGGGTCGCCGCGGTCGCCGCCGGCGCG
>NZ_JBIQHY010000197.1:0-6249 GCF_044508335.1 Actinomadura sp. | reverse complement strand
TGGTCGGCGAGCTGGCCGCCGCCCTCGGCGTAGAACGGGGTGCGGTCGAGGACGACCTCGACCTCGGTGCCCTCCCCGGCGGCCGGCGCGTTGGCGCCGTTGACGAGGAGCCCGACGAGGCGGGCCTCGCCGGTGAGGCTGCCGTAGCCGGTGAAGTCGACCCTGCCGCCGGCGCCGGTGAGCAGCTCGTCCAGGACGGAGACGTCGAGGTTGCCGGTCTTCTTGTCGCGGGCGTCCTTCTTCGCGCGCTCCCGCTGCTCCTGCATGAGCCGGCGGAAGCCCTCCTCGTCGACCTGGAGGCCCTGCTCGGACGCCATCTCCAGGGTGAGGTCGATCGGGAAGCCGTAGGTGTCGTGGAGCTTGAACGCCTGCTCGCCGGGCAGCGTCGCGCCGCCGGAGCGCTTGGTCTCCTCGACCGCGGTGTCGAAGATCGCGGTGCCGGTGCGGAGCGTCTGGAGGAAGGAGTCCTCCTCGGCGTCGATGACCGTGTGGATGTTCGCGGCGGTGCGGACCAGCTCCGGGTACTGCTCGCCCATCGCGCTGATCGCGACGCCGGTCAGCTCGTGCATGAGCCCGGCGTCCTGGCCGCCGAGCAGCCGCAGGTTGCGGATGGAGCGGCGCAGGATGCGGCGCAGCACGTAGCCGCGGCCCTCGTTGCCGGGGCGGATGCCGTCCGCGACCATCATCGTCCCGCTGCGGACGTGGTCGGCGATCACACGCAGCGACACGTCCGCGCGGTGGTCGCGGCCGTACCTGGCGCCGGTGAGCTCCGCGGCGCGGTCCAGGATCCGCCACAGGGTGTCGGTCTCGTAGATGTTGTCGACGCCCTGCAGGATCGCCGCCATGCGCTCCAGGCCCATGCCGGTGTCGATGTTCTTGGCGGGCAGCTCGCCGAGGATCGGGAAGTCGGCCTTGCCCTCCCCCGGACCCCGCTCGTACTGCATGAAGACGAGGTTCCAGACCTCCAGGTAGCGGTCCTCGTCGGCGACGGGGCCGCCCTCGCGGCCGTACTCGGGGCCGCGGTCGTAGTAGATCTCCGAGCACGGCCCGCACGGGCCGGGCACGCCCATCGACCAGAAGTTGTCCTCCATGCCGCGCCGCTGGATGCGGTCGAGGGGGACGCCGACCTTGTGGTGCCAGATGCTCTGGGCCTCGTCGTCGTCCTGGAAGACGGTGACCCACAGCTTGTCCTCGGGGAACCCGAAGCCGCCCTCCTCCCGCGGCCGGGTCAGCAGCTCCCAGGCGAACGGGATCGCCTGCTCCTTGAAGTAGTCGCCGATGGAGAAGTTGCCCAGCATCTGGAAGAAGGTGGCGTGCCGGGTGGTCTTGCCGACCTCCTCGATGTCCGGCGTCCGCACGCACTTCTGCGCGCTTGTCATCCGGGGGGACGGCGGGGTGCGCTGCCCGAGGAAGTACGGCTTGAACGGGACCATGCCGGCGTTGACCAGCAGCAGGGTCGGGTCCTCGGCGACCAGGCTGGCCGAGGGCACCACCGTGTGCCCGCGCTCCTCGAAGAACGTGAGGAAGCGGCGGGCGACCTCTGCCGACTCCATGATCAGTGGCCATCCTTGTCGTCGTCGATGATCGTGTATCGCGCCTTCAGCACCCGGCGGGGCGGGGACCCCCGGTATCCGGGCACCTCGGCGTCCGGCGGAGCCTGGTCCATGCGGACGGCCTCGCGCAGCTCCTGTTCGCGGGCCTGCATCTCGGTACGGACGTCGGCGGCGAAATTCCTCAGCCGCTCCCCGGTGCCCTTGCCCGTCGCCACCGCGCGCATCGCGACCCCTTCCGGGGACAGGCTCCGCGCGACCGCCTCCACGCGCCGCTTCACGCGGTGCGTCACGTAGACGCCGGCGCCGGCGCCGACCGAGAGCCAGAACAGCCGCCTCATCGCCGCCCCTTCCCCGCGGAGCGGGCCTGAAGCTGCGGCCGGCCGGACGCGCCCCGCCCGTCGCCGTCGCTCTTCAGCGCCTTGCGGACGCCGTAGGAGAAGGCCGCGGCCTTCACCAGCGGGCCGCCCACCACCGAGGTCATGACCGTGGTGACGGCCGAGACGTTCTGGGTGACGCCGGCGACCTGCTTGGTGATCACGTCGGTCCGGCCGAGCTGCTCGTTGGCGCGCTTCACCGTGTGCGTCATGTCGTCCAGCAGGGGGGCGGCCTGGTCGCCGATGTCGCGGACGACCTTGCCGGCCTCGGCGAGGAGCCGGGAGAGCTTCAGCAGGGTCAGCGCGATGAACGACACGAGCACCGCCCAGAACACGGCCACGATGAGGGCTGCCAGCTGTCCACCAGTGAGCATCGGGCTTTCCGTTCGTGCGAATTCGGTTCGGGGCCGTTGCGGCGTGACAGACCTTACCGGTCGGAACGCCCCCGTGGCGGTAGCACCGGCCCGGCGGGGGCGTTCAGCGCCGGTCGCCGCCGCCGCGCAGGACCGAGCGGATCCGGGCGAGGACCTCGGTGAACCGCGCCTCGGCGCCGTGCCTGGTCGGGCGATAGTACTCCCGCCCGTCCACGGAGTCGGGCGCGTACCGCTGCTGGACGACGCCGCCGGGGTGATCGTGGGCGTACTTGTAGCCCTCCCCGTGCCCGACCTTCGCGGCGCCCTTGTAGTGGGAGTCGCGCAGATGCCCGGGGACGGGCCCGGCGAGCCCCTTGCGGACGTCGCCGAGCGCCCCGTCCACCGCCATGATCACCGCGTTGGACTTGGGCGCCAGGGACAGGTGGATCACCGCCTGGGCGAGGTTGATGCGGGCCTCGGGCAGGCCGACGAACTCCACCGCCTGCGCGGCGGCGACCGCGGTCTGCAGCGCGGTGGGGTCGGCCATGCCGACGTCCTCGCTGGCGTGCACGATCAGCCGCCGGGCGATGAACCGCGGGTCCTCCCCGGCCTCGATCATGCGGGCGAGGTAGTGCAGCGCCGCGTCGACGTCGCTTCCGCGGATGCTCTTGATGAACGCGCTGATGACGTCGTAGTGCTGGTCGCCCTCGCGGTCGTAGCGGACGGCGGCCCGGTCGACGGCCTTCTCCAGGACGTCCGCGTCGACGGCGCCGCCCTCGCCGACGACCAGGGACGCGGCCTCCAGGTAGGTGAGGGCGCGGCGGGCGTCGCCGCCGGCGAGCCGGACGAGGTGGTCCTCGGCGGCGGGGTCGAGGGACACCGCGCCGCCGAGGCCGCGCTCGTCGGCCAGCGCCCGGCGGACCACCTCGCGCAGGTCGTCGTCGCCGAGCGGTTCCAGGGTGAGCAGCAGCGAACGGGACAGCAGCGGGCTGATGACGGAGAAGAACGGGTTCTCGGTCGTGGCGCCGATGAAGGACACCCAGCGGTTCTCCACGGCGGGGAGCAGCGCGTCCTGCTGGGCCTTGTTGAAGCGGTGGACCTCGTCGACGAACAGGACGGTCTGCCGGCCGGTCATGCCCAGCTCGCGCCTGGCGAGGTCGATCTCGGCGCGCACCCGCTTGACGCCGTCGCTGACGGCGGAGATCTCCACGAACCGCCGGGAGGTGACACGGCTGACGACCGTGGCCAGCGTCGTCTTCCCGGTGCCCGGCGGCCCCCACAGCACCAGCGACATCGGCACGTCCCGGTCGACGAGCTGCCGGATCGGGGTGCCGGGGCCGAGCAGGTGGCCCTGCCCGACGACCTCGTCCAGCGAGCGCGGGCGCATCCGCACCGCGAGCGGCTGCTCCGCCCCCGCGGCGGGCGGCGCGGCCTCGGGGGCGGGCCCGGCCGGCTCCCGGCCCGGCGCGTCGAAAAGGCCCTCCGGCTCGCCCGATTCAGCCCTGCTGGTCACGCCTCGACACTATCTCCCGGCACCGACGGCCGTGGCCGGGGAACCGGGCGGTAGGCTCCGGCGTTGGAACAGCCCGAAGGCGCATTGCAGGAGCGTGACGGTGTCTCGTACGGCCCCGCATCGGCGCCACGGGACGGCCGGGCTGCTCGTGGCGCTGTTCGTCGCGGCCGGGCTGGTGTTCAGCTACGGCCTGGGCCACGGGCCGCCGCCCCGCGTGTGCACCGAGCACGCCGTGAGCGTGCCCGTCACCGCCCTGTCCGCCGGGCAGGGGCTCGCGGAGGCGGCGCTCAGCGCCCCCGCGAAGCCGCATCCGCGGGCGCCGCTGGACGTGTGCCTGTGCGCCGCCGTCCTGTTCACCCTCCTGCTGCTGGCGCTGGCCGCCGGGCTGCGCCGCCCCTTCTCGCGGCTGCCCGCGCGGGCGGGCTGGTCGCTCGCCCCTCCGCGGAGCGCCGCGCCCACCGCGCCGTCTCTGCCCGTCCTCCAGGTGCTCCGGCTGTGATGAGCAGGCCGTAAGGCCGCACGCACCGCCGTATCGCCGTCGTGACCGACGCCGCGATGCGGCGCTGCCCGCATCCCGTCAGCAAGCACCCGAGAGGACCCCTCCATGTCCAAGAGCGCCCGTGTCAAGAACGCCAGGAAGCAGAACGCGCTGACGCAGCGCGAGACCCCCTGGGGCGCCATCGCCTCCTTCACCGTCATCGGCCTGGCCGCGGTCATCGCGATCGGCTACACGTTCGCGCAGACCAGGTCGTCGTCCGCCGACTCCCCCTCCGTCGCCGGCCTGGTCGTCAAGGACGACCTCGGCCGCGACCACACCACCGGCGCGGTGAAGTACGACAGCGACCCGCCGATGGGCGGCGACCACGACCCCGTCTGGCAGAACTGCGACGGCCGCGTCTACGACGCCCCGCTGCGGAACGAGAACGCCGTGCACTCGCTGGAGCACGGCGCCGTCTGGATCACCTACCGCCCCGGCCTCGCCGGCGACCAGCTCGACATGCTGAAGGCCAAGGTGTCCGGCATCGACTACACGATGCTGAGCCCCTACCCTGCCCAGGACGTGCCGATCAAGCTCACCGCCTGGGGCCACCAGCTCTCGCTGGAGGACGCCTCGGACGCGCGCGTGGACGAGTTCCTGCGCGGCTTCGTGAAGGGCCCGCAGACGCCCGAGCCGGGCGCGGCCTGCGACGGCGCCAAGGACACCCCGTGAGGGGGCGGCGGGTCACCATCGCCGTGGCGGTGCTCGTCCTGATCGCCGGGGCCGCGCTCCTGGCCCGGACCGGTGCCCGCGGTCCGGGCACGGCCGGCCCCGAGGCGGGGTTCGCCCGCGACATGAGCGCCCACCACGCGCAGGCCGTGCGGATGTCGTTCATCGTGCGGGACCGCACGGACGACCCCGACGTGAGGCTGCTGGCCTACGACATCATCACCGCGCAGCAGGCGCAGATCGGCATGATGACGGCCTGGCTGGACGAGTGGGGGGCGCCGAAGGCCGACCCGTCCGGCGGCATGCGGTGGATGTCGGGGCACGGCGGCCACCGGGGCGGCGCCATGCCGGGGATGGCGACCCGCGAGCAGCTCGCCGAGCTGGAGAAGGCGTCCGGCCGGGCCGCCGAGGTCCTGTTCCTGCGGCTGATGATCGCCCACCACCGCGGCGGCGTCGACATGGCGGAGGCGGTGCTGGCCCGCACGGGCCACGACCGCGTGCGGCGGCTGGCCCGCACGATGGTCACCGGCCAGCGTTCGGAGATCACGCTGATGAACGCGATGCTCCGGGAGCGGGGCGCCGCCGCGGTGTGATCGTGACCCGCGACCTTCGCGATAGCGCTTGACAGCGCGGTCGGATCGCGGGTCACTGACCACCATGGCTCACAACCTCAGCGGCTACCACCGGGCCCTCGACCTCTTCGAGGGCCTGGTGGCCGGGGTGCCCAGGGACGATTGGGACGCGCCGTCGCCCTGCGCGGGGTGGACCGCCCGGGACGTCGCCGGCCACGTGACCGGCGGCCAGTTCCTGATCCGGGCGCTGGCCGCCGGCGAGCCCGAACCGGACGTCGGCCGGGACCCGGCGCGGTTCGTGCCGGGCGACGTCCTGATGAGCTGGCGGGCGGCCCGCAAGGAGTGCGCGGCGGCGCTCACCCCGGACGCGCTGGGCCGCCTCATCCCGTTCGGCGGCCTCGGCGAGCTCCCGCTGCGCGACTACCTGGAGGGCTACATCCTGGAACCGCTGGTGCACGCCTGGGACCTGGCGCGCGCGACGGGCCAGCCGTCCCGCCTGGACCCGGACCTGGTCCACCACGCGTTCGCGACGGCCCAGGTGGTGGCCGCTCCCCTACGCGCCACAGGCCGCCTGGCCCCGCCCCTCCCGGTCCCCCGCGGCGCGGACGAACAAACAAGAATGCTGGCCTTCCTAGGCCGCAACACCACCTGAAACAGACCAGACCCGAGCCACAGCA